>NZ_JAUBQH010000131.1:0-3703 GCF_036701145.1 Microcoleus sp. Pol17C6 | reverse complement strand
CTTTCGCGCTGCTGTAAGGTTGTTGTCATTTGTTTATGATTGCTTTATTTGGTTTTCAATGTTCGTGACGGCTTTGTGTTCCGCCATGTAAATAAACATAAAGCATATTCTAAGGTTTGTAAAGTATTTTAACAACAGATTAACTAATGAATAGTATAAGTTTAACTTATCAACGTTAATAAAACTGGATAAACAGGTAAGAATGCACAAAAAAGTAGGTAAAGCCTGGAAGCGCGTCGCCTTCAGGCATGGAAATATTAAGATACAGACTTTTGCTGGCTAGGTATCATAATGAGAGCCCAATAGGGAACTTCAGCGGGTTCGACATCTGCGATCGCCCGAATTCGCTGATTCGGCATAGTTGCGCGTTCTATATACAAAGCTCGATCGAACTGTCCCAACTCAATCAGTACGTCCCGGACTTTCGCAAAATGCCGGCCCAGCTTAATAATCACAGCAGCATCAACAACCGCCAGTCGATCGCGCAAAACCTCAGCATCCAGCGTCGCAGGCATAATACTTAACACATCGTTACGATAAGTCAGCGGCACTCCCAACGCAGCCGCACTCGCCATTGTCGAAGAAATTCCCGGCACCACTTCAGTGGTAAATGTCCCCGACAAACGGTTGAATAGATACATAAACGAACCGTAGAGAAAAGGTTCGCCCTCACATAGCACCGCCACATCCCGCCCCTCCCTCAGATGTGCGGCAATTTTCTCGGCAGCAATATCATAATAAGGTTGAGACGATCGCGTCGGACTAAAAGGCAACGGCATCGGAATCTCAATTTGCTCCGGGCGGAGATAATCTGCGACGATCGCCCGCGCCAGCACCTTACCATTTTCCATCGCCGGATAGGCAATCACCGGCACCGATTGCAAAATCCGATAAGCTTTCAAAGTAATCAACTCTGGATCGCCAGGGCCAATACCCAAACCGTACAATTTACCAGTAGCCTTAGTCATAATTCATCCTTTTTCGCTAACGCATTCACAGCCGCCGTTGCCATTGCACTGCCACCGCGCCGCCCGTGCAACGTAATAAATGGCACTCCCCGACTGTTGGCGGCCAGTTCGGCTTTGGATTCGGCGGCCCCGACAAATCCTACCGGGAAACCCAGAATTAAAGCCGGTTTGGGTGCTCCGGCATCCAGCATTTCCAGCAGTCGGAACAAAGCAGTCGGGGCATTGCCGATGGCCACAACCGCACCCTGCAACTTGTCCAGCCATAAATCAAGGGCCGCGGCCGATCGAGTATTTCCGATTTGCCGCGCCAACTCCGGGATTTCGGAATGCCAGAGGGTGCAAATCACCGCATTGT
Source organism: Microcoleus sp. Pol17C6 (assembly GCF_036701145.1). NCBI lineage: Bacteria > Bacillati > Cyanobacteriota > Cyanophyceae > Oscillatoriales > Microcoleaceae > Microcoleus > Microcoleus sp. Pol17C6. The sequence continues at coordinate 2,380 of NZ_JAUBQH010000131.1, read as the reverse complement.
CAGCGGGAAGGCGTTTGCGAGTGATGCCTTCGGCCACCATCCGGGCATCGCACAGGATGGGCGCGCCTGCGGCGAGGGCTTGGCGTCCGCAGGTGGCTGCACCGGGGGAAGCTGCTAAATCTGCAACAATATCAGTCATGCCGCAACTGTGAATTAGTCGCACGGCTACCGATTCTAAATCCGGCGGCAAGGTAGACAAATCTGTTTCGGATCGAATGGTGGCGAAGGATTTAATGTAGATTTCTGTTCCGTCTCGAATGTAGTCAATCATTGTTTAAAACTGCTATGGGAATTTTGTGGGATTTGTGAAATAGATTTTTTGAATGAACCGCGAAGGCGTGAAGGAGGCGAAGGAAGAAATCTCAAGAGAGATAGAAAGAGAGATGCTTAAAATTTGTCTGTTCTTATGGGATATTTTTTCACTTTCAATTCCAATTTTCGGTGCTCAACAACTCCTGCAATTGGTCGATCGCCTGCCGATCGACAAACTCACCAAATGACTCCACAGGCTCTCGAAACCGCTGATACACCCGCAACATTCGCTCGATCGCATCGGGCATCTCGATCGCACTCACCGCCTGAAAAATTTGTCGTCCGAAGGGCAAATCTTTTCTACCCGCATAAATGTCGTAACCTTCGATCGTCTCGTCTCCTCGCTCAATCTGAATTCCCACCAGCGTGATATCAATGGGCTGGTGCTGGGCGCAGGACTTTTGGCAACCGCTGAAATGAATGTTAATCGGCAGGTCGAGCGTCAATTTTTGCGCTAAATCCCTCACCATTGCTAGGGCGTGACTTTGAGTATCTGTCGCCGCCGACGCACAGCCGCTGCTGCCGGCACAAGCCACCAAGCACGAATCTAGGCGACTCGCCGATGAGTGCAATCCCAAATCGGCGACTTGCTGTTTTACCTCAAAAAGCTGGGAGTTGGGGATATCAGAAATTAGCAGATTTTGCCACGGCGTAAGTCTCAGGGTACCGCTGGCTAGCTTTTGGGCTAAATTAGCCAAATTCCGCAGTTGCTTTGATTCTAGCCTACCGAGAGGCAGTGCAATTCCCATGTAAGAGAAACCGGACTGTCGTTGAGGATGAATGCCGAGATGTCGGTGATGGGGGAGGGATTTTTCAGATGAGGTATCTTGGCTGTTTTTGGGAAAGGTGCAAGATGTGAATTGCCATAAAAATGGTAAATTCTGCTGTACCCTTTCTAGATAACTTTCAACCCCCCAATCTGCCAACAGGTGACGCAAACGCGGTTTTTTGCCATCAATTCGAGGTCTATTTTTGGTGTATTCAAGATAGGTGCTAGCGAGGGCGGCTAATACTGAAATACATTGCGATTCTTGGATTAAAATTCCTGTATCGCCGTTTAAATGCAGCCGAAAAACGATTCCTGATTGGGTTGAACGACCGGATGCAGCTAATAAAATATCGTTGCGTAAAGCCTGGATCGAAACCGATTCTCCGCCGTCGAAGCCAATACTAAACTTAGGCGAAAGTTCCGACAACTCGGAATGTGTTTGCAGGTAATCATCCCAAGCTTTGACTAGCGGGCGAGTATCCAGTAACTGCTGGCGATCGATCCCTGCTGTCGGACTTGCCATAATATTGCGAATCGGGTCAACTTCAACGCGGCGAGACGCTATCCCCAATTCCTGCAAGCGGTTCCAGACTTCCGGGGCAATTTCCGAGTTCACTTCTCGGATTTGCAAATTTGCCCGATTTGTCACTTGCAAACAGCCGATACTGTATTTATCGGCCAAATCGGCGATCGTCCAACACTGCTGCGCGTTTAAAATTCCGCCCGGAATCCGCATTCTCGATAAAACTCCGTCTCGGGCTTGCGAACCGTAAAATAAACCCGGACAAGTCGGCAAATCAGTCAAAGCTAACAAATAATCTCCTCCCCGTGCTACGCAGGGAATCCAAAAGTAAACGCCCACAAAGCGCCCCCGAAGTCGGCATTCTGACTTTTACAGTTGCGGCACAGCGCCGGAATTGCACCGGACTTTCCCGCTTTCAGGTTTTAGAAAGGTATCACGACCTGACCGACAGAAAGCAAAACCCTCAACTTTCTTAACAAAACCCCTGGCGATCGACCCTCTCTCTCCTTTCATCAGCTTTGCTAATAACCCTCATCAGTTTAACTGTCGCCACACACCTTTACAAACCTTAACGATAGGCGTAATAATATAAACATCATCCGAACATTGACAACCAAATACAGCAATCATAAAACCATGACAACAACCTTACAGCAACGCGAAAGCGCCAATGTCTGGGAACGCTTTTGTGAGTGGGTCACAAGCACAGACAACCGCATTTATGTAGGTTGGTTCGGCGTCTTGATGATTCCTACCCTCCTGAGCGCCACCATCTG
>NZ_JAUBQH010000046.1:7481-53057 GCF_036701145.1 Microcoleus sp. Pol17C6 | reverse complement strand
AGCGGAATGAAGCGAAAGTTTCACGTTCCGTTCTGAAAGAGAGGTAGGGGTAGAAATGCCCCTATCGACTCTACCCTAGATGTAGGGTGTCTCTGCGCTGATATTTGAGGAGGCTCAAACAGTTTGTTTCCGAGGCACCCTACAATAAATTCTGCTACTTCATTAAAGCAGCGCCGCGGTTGTAAAGTTCCCGCGCGTAATCAGTCCAAGTTCCCTGTCCCCAATACCGGAAACAGCTTGTTTGCACCAACAAGTTGTAAAGCAAAGCTTGCTGGTATTCAAACTGCTTGGTAACGGTCGCATCTTGCTGCAACAGCGGGTCGTATTTTTTGTGAAATGCAGCGCTGAGTAGATTCATCGGTTCCAAAACATTTTCGTAGCCTTTCACCCAACTCAAATCGTTAGTCCAAGAAGCACCATCCATGTGAAAATTATGGTCGGTTTGCTTGAGTTGGGCGATCGCACTTTCGACCTTTTCCGGTGTTGCGCTATCTGGATCGACTAGCTGCCAGATTTTGTGCTGGTTAATCCCCTGACAAACAGGATAATCTTCAGGATTAACGCCCGCCGCTTCAATTATCTCCAAATATTCAGTGCCGTTTAAACCAACAACGCCGGATTTCCCCCCGCCTTGTTCGCGGTTTTCGTGCCAAGCTTTGACAAAAGCGCTGGGAAATTCATTCATCATGACGCCGCCATTTTCGCCGTCGGCAATCTGAGTAACTAAAGAAGGAACTGTGACATTGCCAATTTGCTGTTTATTGCGTCCTTTTGCTTCGTAATACGGCTGCATTTGACCCACCAATTTCGTATCCGAACCTTGGGTTTTAATCAAAGCAGTGATGCTGATTGTTTCGCCGTGAGAATTGCGGGCAACTAAACGGTTGGGAATATATTTTTGGTCTTGCGACAATCCCGAACCGTCGGGATTTTCTACAGAATGTTCCTGCACCATCAGCCAGCGGTAGCCGCATTCTTTCAAAGCTTTGATGTATTCGTACAGTGTATCTGGATGATTGGGAAAGTGCATTTCTGGGGGCGAAAAACCTTTAACGCGCTTCAGGGCATCCAAGCCAAAAATTGCCGCAAAATGATGTTGCCATGCTTGAATTTGAAGTTTAATGTCGGGAATGGGAGTTGAGGGAATGACGGCGTGACTCCACATTGTCCCCAGCCATTCTACGTGGGGTTGATATTGAGGATCGCAGGTAATCCGCTTGAGATTGTTGAAGATATCGTCGCGTCCCATTTGTCGCAATCCCCACAATAAATTGCCCGAATAGTCGAGCATAATTCGCGGGTTGCAGCCTTCGGCAATCAGTTGGGGAATGAATTCTCCCATGCGGGAATAGCACCAAGCAAAGACTGCGGCGTTGTGGTTGTCTCCTTGGTTGGGATGTTCAAACATATTCTGGAGATTGCTGATCAGTTCGCCGTTTGCACCTGCAGGAATTGTCGGTTGGTGCATATGCAGGGCGCAGGCGAATCCGGCTTGAATCTTTTCCAAGCGCAGATTTGTGGTAGGTAGAAAGACAGGTTCGTTGCTATTGGCTGCGGCACTGATTTCTGCTTCGGAGCCGCAAATATTGGGCAATCCTGAGTTGAGTTCTTGTAAAATGGGTAAATTGGGAGATTGTGCGATCGCAGGCATAAATTTTTCTCAACAATTGTGGAGGGGCGCTGTCTGCTATTGCTAATATAGCTTGATAATTTAACAGTAGCAGAGGATGTCTGCAAAAGATAAATTTCACAGGATAAGTCCGGGATCGCGGAATCTCCAAATCACGGGTCAAATGTTTAACACATTTCACGTAAATAGGCGAGGTAAATTATGAAATACGAAATCAAGGTTTTGGAACCAACGGATTTGTGGTACATCCAAAATAACATCAATCCTGAAACCAATAAGTTTTACCATCCCACTAAGAATATTCCCCTCGTTCAGCAAGCGGAAATTAACTTGAATAATTCGGGAGTTATCATTCAAAAAGGTGCGCTGCATTGGTGTATGGGAAAATTGACTTCCGGTGTTTATAAAACGGATAACCGTTTGAAAGATATGTGGGTATCTTTGACAACGGAAATGGACTACAACGCTCCCGTATATCAAGGGACTGGTACTGTGAAACTAGAACCGAGACAAAAAGGGCATTTTCTGCATTATACGCAGATTGAGCTTTCGGATGCGGAGCAGTGGGAGTTTGATGACGGTATATTTCAGTTTTGTTCTGACAATGTAGTTATCGGTGCTAAAAAACTGAAATTCCGACAAGTGGCTGCTTCTAATGACGGTAGGTGGAGAATTGCTGTTACAGCTTTGCGCGAACAAAAAGCTACTGTTGTAGCAGCTACAAATTCACCGGGTAAGGTTGTCGAGCTCAGACAAGGTGAAACTTTGATAGCTGATTGCGATTTGGTTAAAGGATATACCAAGGGGATTGAAGAAGATTATCGAAAATTAGGTCATTTTGGCAAAGGGGGTGGAGAGGGTTATGTTTGGTATTATCAGGGGAAAGGTAAATTATTAGTATGTGAAAATGATGCTATGGGTTTGGGTTGAGTTGTTTCATTTTTAAAGTAGAGGTTGCTGGAGCAGGGATCGCGGAATTTTATTGGGCAAATATACTAAAAAAATTACGCGAAACTATAGACGCTAGCATAAAAAATCTGGCAAGATTATTTTCAGGGTGCAGTTGGATCGAACTGAGATTTTACACCTCTACTTGGCGGATATTTTATGAATGTAACAAAACTGCTCCTACAGCAGGCGACGCTTAATGTGCTTGTTGCTTTAACAATGGTTCAACCTGGCTTGGCAGCGATGCTCGCTGATTCATCATCGGGGGAACCGAATTTGCTGCCACAGGTACTCGCCTACGAGCCGCCCGCGCGCGGAGCACCGGGCGATCGCAAAGACGCAGGAAGCCGCGATCCTCACAACTTTTTAGCTTTGATTCCCGCTACAAATTTAGGGTTGACAGCGATCGCACATCCGACTTTTTGGCTGTACTTGCCGGCTTCATTGCCCGATGACATTCCCTTTGAGTTTGTGCTGCGGGACGAACAGCAAGAGGTAGTTTTCCGAACTGTTTTTGAGCTAGAAAAAGCAGCGGGAATTGCGAGTTTTTCCTTGCCGCCCACTTCACCTCCTCTGGAAACTGGCAAGAAGTATCAATGGTGCTTTTTGTGCGGGAATATCTCCCGCCACGGGTGGGTTGAGCGGGTGGCAATGAAACCAGAAATTTTGGTTCAGCTAGAAACAGCATCTCTAAGGGAGCGCGTTTTTCTGCTTGCTCAACACGGTTTGTGGTATGAAACTCTCACAGAATTAGTTGCACTGCGCGGCAAACTGTTGAGCCAATTACAGACAGCTACTTTAGAGGAGCGGCTGGTAATTTATGCTGAAAATGATTTGCGGTATGAAGCGCTAGCAGAGCTATCTGGATTTGAGAAAATATCTTCTCTGGCGACTTTGGATGCTGACTGGGAGGCTTTATTGCAGCATCCGTTTGTCCGCTTGCACGGGATAGTTTCACCACTTTAACAGGCAAGATGCCTGTTCCACAAAGAGTAAGTTTTTTTTGTGGGGTGGGCATCCTGCCGACCCATCAGGAACAGGCAAGATGCCTGTTCCACACAAATTAAGTCAACTAAGCGATGAAATACCCGATATTAAGCGTCTACAATACTTTCAATACAGACCTGATCGCCCGTTGGTCATTTGATGAAGCAGGCAACTTGACGAGCGATCGCCCGGATCTCCCTCCGGCGAACCTAATTGACAGCGTTTCCCGTGCTGTTGAACCATTACAAAACGGGCCGCCGGAAAGTTTGTTGCTGACAGGAGGTTACGTTACTTTTCCAGTAACTCCTTTACTGGATATCGGCACGGAAGACTTTTCTATTTGTGCCTGGATTCGCACGGGAGATGCCGGAATTGCTAAAATTATCGAGAAGCGAGTTGAAAATTCCGGCCCCAGGCAAGGCTGGTCTTTGTTTATTTATCAACGCAAAATTAACCTGCAAATAGCGGATGCAAAAAATTGGCTAAACTGTGGTGGCGACTATCATGAAAAAATTGATACTTTCCCTATTGTTAGCGACGAGCGATGGCATCATGTTGCAGTAACAGTCGATCGCGATCGCATGAATGGCGGGCGCTGGTATGTCGATGGCAAGGAACTAGGTTGGCGGTTCAGACCTATAGACCAACAAGGTTCTCTCAGCAATAATATGCTCGTAACTCTTGGCAGGCGATCGGACGATTTTGGCGGTATTTTTCGGGGCAATATTGCAGATATTCGGCTATACAAAAGGGTGCTGTTGGCAGCCGAGGTGCAGTCGATATATCGAGCAATTAAGTCTCCTATTAATAATAAAATTGTTGTTCCCGATCGAATGATGAAAAGAGCAGCAAGACAGCCTCGCGAGAAAGATTCCTTCTGGGACAGTGCTAATAATTCCCTGGAAAGATACTCGCAGGTGATCGAATACTATCAGCAGTCGCTAAATATTCATAAAAACAGTGGTAACCGCTACGGAGAAGCGAACTCTCTGAACAATCTAGGCGAAATTTACAGTTTGCTGGGGGAATACTCGCAAGCAATTGACTGTTACCAGCAGTCGCTAAATATTCAGCGAGACATAGGCAACCGCAGTGGGGAAGCTGCTTCCCTAAACGCTTTGGGAAATATTTACGATGCCCTGGGGGAATACTTGCAAGCAATTGACTGTTACCAACAGTCGCTAAATATTGAGCGAGAAACCAACAACCGTCACGGAGAAGCTAGTTCCTGGCGCGATTTGGGGAGTGCATATCATTCTCTGGGAGAATACTTGCAAGCAATTGAGTGCCACCAGCAGTCCCTAGATATGGCGCGAAAAATCAACTCTAAGCATAGAGAAGTGAACTCCTTGAACGCTTTGGGCCGTACATACGTTTCCCTGGGGCAGTATCAACGGGCGATCGAATACTCTCAAGAGTCCCTGACTCTTGCACAGAAAATCGACAACCGCTATGGGGAAGCGAATTCCTTTGTGACTCTGGGCAATGCTTACAGTAATTTGGGGAATTACTTGCGGGCGATCGAATACTACCAGAAATCCTTAGATATTCAGCAGGAAATCGGCGATCGCTCTGGGCAAGCGACTTCCTGGCGAAATCTTGGCAATGCTTACCGCTGTTTGGGGCAGTGCCAACGGGCGATTGAATACAGCCAGCAGAGTTTAGAAATCGCGCGATCGATCGGCGAAAGGGCGTCAGAAGGGGCAACTCTTAACAATTTAGGACTGGCTTTCTTTGACTCTGGACAGTTTGCAGAAGCTGAAACATTCCTCCGCAATGCGATTCAAATTTGGGAATCGCTTCGAGGAAGATTGGGCAAAAACGATAACTTTAAAGTATCTATTTTTGAAACCCAAGCAGCAACTTACCGCCACCTGGAAAAAGCCCTGATCGCCCAGTCAAAAACAGAACAAGCGCTGGAAATTTCCGAGCGGGGGCGGGCGCGGGCTTTTGTGGAGTTACTGGGTGTTCGGTTATCTGCGAAGTTAGATGAGACACCCGATATTAAACCGCCTAACATCTATCGAATTAAAGAAATTGCCAATGCACAAAATGCAACTTTTGTGGAATATTCGATTTCTTTTTTAGAAGAACTTTTTATCTGGGTAATTCAGCCGACGGGCGAAATTGCATTTCGCCAAGTTGACCTCAACTATCAACATACTCCGCTCAAAGACTTGGTTTCCGACTCTCGCGAGGCGATCGGCATCAGGGATCGCGACTTCAATCCAACTATAAAAATTGACCCAGGCGATTTAGTTAAACTCCACGACGATGCCCCTAATTGGGAACCGTGGCAAGTAATATCTGTTGATGAAACTCACGGCATTCTGTCCCTCTGGCAACCTTCTTTTCCGGCAGGATTGACTATTCCCAGGCCTGCAATTGATGTCAGAACCAAAGTGAAATCGAGCCTCACCAATCACCCGCGCTTGCAAAAACTCCATCAACTGTTAATCGAACCGATTGCCGATTTGTTGCCAGCCGATCCAGAAGCCCGGATTATCTTTATCCCTCAAGGTGAACTGTTTTTCGTTCCCTTTCCGGCCTTGCAAGATGGTGCGGGGAAATTCTTAATTGAAAAACATACTATTCTGACTGCTCCTTCGATTCAAATTCTGGAATTAACCCGCCAAAAACGGCAAGAGATTTCCGATTTAGCTTGGGACATTCTAATAGTAGGAAATCCGACTATGCCCGAAATAGCTCTGGTAACGGGAAAACCCCCGCAGCGGTTATCTGCTTTGCCGCATTCAGAAACCGAAGCTAACGCGATCGCCCAATTGTTCCAAACTAAAGCCCTGACTGGCAAATCCGCTACCAAAGCTGCTGTACTTCAGCGGTTGCCAAACGCCCGCATCGTCCATTTTGCCACCCACGGATTGCTCGATAACATTCGCGGGCTCGGCAGCGCGATCGCCCTTGCACCCGATCGCACTGATAGCGGTTTGCTGACTGCTGAGGAAATTTTGAACCTGCACCTCAACGCGGATTTGGTAGTTTTGAGCGCGTGCCATACCGGCATGGGGCGGATAACCGGCGACGGCGTTATCGGTTTGTCTCGCGCTTTAATTTCGGCTGGTACATCCAGTGCGATCGTGTCTTTGTGGGCCGTGCCGGATGCTCCTACAGCCGATTTGATGGTGAAATTTTATCAAAATCTCGATCGAACGGGCAACAAAGCTCAAGCCCTGCGAAACGCCATGCTGGAGACAATGCAGCAGCATCCAAATCCCAGAGATTGGGCGGCTTTCACACTGATCGGCGAAACATAATTGATTAAATTTTGTAAAAAATTGCCAAAACAGCGAAAAAATTAGTTTTTTCGCTGAAAGCTCCACATAAACTCGATCGCGCCAGGAGCGATAAGTCATGTGTCGATTTAATTTCTTCAAAAAAGTCACGCTTGCAATTGAAATCCCGGCAACCACGGGGGGATTGCCCCTACTGCACAAACTTTAGTCCACTCCTAGCGGACTAAACAATAAAGACTGTTTTCATGCACTTGCTCGCTTTCCTAACTTTGCACCCTTAACAATAAAGTCAAAGATTATGACAATATCTGCCGATGGAAAAGCCAAAATTCTGGTTGTAGAGGACGACGACCCTATCCGCACTCTCATCTACCGCTTTCTGAATCAAACATATCAAGTACAATTTGCCGCCGACGGCCAAACTGCTCTCGAAATTTTTGAAGAATTTAACCCTGTCCTGGTGATTTTGGATTGGAATTTACCCGATATTAGCGGCTATAAACTTTGCCAGGAAATGCAGAAGCGCACTAATGTTTTAGTCGCAATTCTCAGCAGCCGCACCGCCCAAGAAGATCGAATTAAAATCATGAAAGCAGGTGCCGATGATTTTATCTGCAAACCCTTCTGTCTTGAAGAATTGGCAGTTAGAGTAGAAGTCTTGTTGAGGCGGGCGAGATCCGTCACTCCGCCCAACCTTGTATTCGGTCAATTAGCGATCGATTTACTGAGTAGGGAGGTGAGATTGAAGGAGCAACTTCTAACGCTGACAGCCTTAGAATTTGAAATATTGTGTTTTTTGGCAACTCATTCAGGTAAAGCTTGCAGCCGCCAACAGCTAATCGAAAAAGTTTGGGGGTGGAAATCCAATTATGGATCAGAAGAGCGAGTGGTGGACGTGCATATCGGCCAAATTCGCAGGAAAATGGCTAAAGTTGATGCCGCTGTTCCGAATTTTATTCAAACTGTTCGGGGATACGGTTACACTTTCGCTCCGATCGCTCGCAGGGACAGGGTAGTTGGTAATTGAACAATCATTATAATTACGACTGGTTCCTAGGTAGAGCGCGCGAACCAGTTAATTCGCTATTGTCCCACCCCTAATCCCCTTTTTAAAGGGAGTATGGGTTGAGTAGGGGGTAAGCTAAGGGGGCATCTACGAGTAAAGAAAACACGACTTATAGAGAATCGAGGGGCTAATCAAAAGACAGCATACTTACTCGATTTTCTCAAGTGTGAACCATTAACAAGAGAGCCAAAAATTATGACGATATCTACTGAGCAAAATTTTAAACTTCTGGTTGTAGAGAATGACGCCCCCGTCCGTAATTTCATCGACGGATATCAGAATGAGACATATCAAGTACAATCTGCAGCAGACGGAAAAACAGCTTTAGAAATCTTTGAGGAATTCAACCCAGTCCTAGTAATCTTGGATGGGAATTTGCCCGACGATAATATCGGCGTTAAACTTTGCGAAGAAATGCAGAAACGGAAGAATGTTTTTTTACTCGTGATTTTCAGCAGCGTTACAGGCGAAGAAGCTCGAATTAAAATCATAAAAGCAGGTGTTGATGATTTTATCAGCCAACCGTTCAGTCTTGAGGACTTGGCACTTAAAATAGAAATCTTGTTGAGGGAGATGAAAACCGTCAGTCCGCGCAATCTTGTCTTCTGTGAACTAGCGATAAATTTAATGAGTAGGGAGGTGAGATTGAAAGAGAAAACTTTAGCTCTGACGGCCTTAGAATATCAACTCTTGTATTTTTTGGCAACTTATCCAGGTAAAACCTGGAGCCGCCAACAGCTAATCGAAAAAGTTTGGGGATGGAAATGCAATGACGCACGAGACGAGCAAGTGGTGGACGTGTATATCCGTATGATTCGCAGGAAACTGGCTAAAGTCGATTCGGCTGTTCCGAATTTTATTCAAACTACTCAGGGATACGGTTACACTTTCGCTCCGATCGCTCGCAATAACAAGGTAAGTAGGTAAGCGGGATTAAACACAGCTATGTAACTGTATGTAAACAGGGCTAACTTAGCCACGCTTAGGGCATTTGAATACTTTACAGCCGTTTACATAATTGTGTTTTACAGCGCCTACCTACTTAGCCTCATTTTTGGAATAAAAGGGTGAGATAAATGAAAATAATCCAGCAAACAGCAAGTGAATTAATAATTCAGACTCAAAGCATATTTGATTTTTGGCTCCCTAGTTGTTTATTAATGGCAGTTGGACTGATATCGCTGACTTTTGACTATCATGCAGCAACCCTGAGCTGCCAGCGATTGCAGGCAAAACAAGGAAATTGCCAGATTGTGCGATCGAATTTACTGGGGTCGAACATCAAAGAAATTGAGCTTGCTTCTTTGCAGGGAGCTAAAGTTGAAAGATGCGGCTATAAAACCAGAGTTGTACTTTTGACTTCTGTTGGCAATGTTCCTTTCACTGCTAACTCCACTAATTGGGGAACCCAAGACGCTGTGGCTTCTGACATCAATTTTTTTGTTAAAAATGCCAAAGATCGCTTGCTGCGCTTAAGACAAGACGATCGCTGGTTGGGATGGACAGGAGGCATATTTTTGCTCGCAGGAATCGCAGCGATCGTCTTGAGAAATAATGAAACTTACAGCTTCGATGAAACTTTAAACACCTTGACTGTTAAACAGCGGGGTTTGTTGGCACGTAAAGTAATGGAATACTCTCTGTGCGAGATTTATGGCGTGGAAGTCGATCGAACAAAAGATCGGGATCAAGATATTTGGTACGAAGTTAGACTGTTAGTTTGTGGAGGCTCTCGCATCTCCCTACCCCGCACGATGAACCCATACCAGCAAGCAAAAATCGCTAAAGCGATTAACAACTATCTGCACCAGCACAAATAACCAAAAATAGCCGATCGCGATCGGGAGCATCTCACTTTTGGCGCCAAGCTAGAAATTGGAGTTGGGAGCCAGGAGCTAGGAGGAAAGAGGAAGAAGGAAGGAGCCAGAAGAAGTGTTTTTACAAATATGAGATGCTCCCTCGCGATCGACCCGATTTCTCAAGGTTGCGGACTTACGCAGAAACCGGGTTTTTCACCAAACAATACTCCGGACAGTTTTTAAGCAGCCAAAGTACCATAAGACAAGACTGAAGGAAGATTAGGGTGATTTAAAATCAAATCCCGGTCTAAATCTAACTTATCAATAAAGGTACAAAGTAGATGCTTATTGAATTCCAGACGTTTATAAGAGGCCATAGAAAACACAAACGACTTGGCAGATGAATGACAACTAGAAAGTTCATGTTTGGCTAAGTTTAAGGCAATTAGACTGGCATTAAAGTGAAAATCAAGCCGTGGTAAATGACGAGCTTGACAATCAGACAATCCCGTAAATTGCTTGGCATCACGAAAAATAAATTCAATCTGGAAGCGAGCCTGATAATATTCAACAATTTGCTCAGGTGGCAAGTGAATATCAGTGCTAAATAATAAAGCATTTTTAATTTTTCCGTTGGCTTGAACCTCAGAGATACAAGCCAAAGTAATTTGGCAATTTAAACAACAACTCCACACAACTAATGTATATAATGAAACTCCCGGCTTTAGATATTTAACAAAATTAAGACGACTCAAATCATGGCAGTCAACCTTACCATCATATTTACGTGGAGCTCCCAGTTTATTTTGTTCACCTCTATAGAGATAGCGTAAGTTAGCATCAACTCTTAACTTGCCAATAAAGTCTAAATTTAAGTCCCGCACAGCATCCCAGAATTTAGAGCGATAGTAATAGCCATCAGCCACCAAATAACGTACAGAAGTTGGGAAGTAACAACGAGTATTCTTTAGATGTTGGGCATAGTCATCAACTCTTGTGATGTCAGGCGTTGAGCTTTGAGGCTCCGGTTTTTTGCGAGATTTCTTAGACCAGCAATTCTTCGGATTTTGTGGCAGTTTTTTCACCGACTTTATTTGAGGGCGTGATGGAGTCTGCTGTACGCTTAAGCTATAAGATAAACAACTCTCAATTTCGACAATAGAAATCACAGAAATTTCCAACCCCTGTTCCGATTTACCAGCTACACCATTATAAAAATAAGCTTTACCGTCAGTTTTTTTGCCACTTTTTATGACAAAAGAACAATCAATAACAGCAATGACTCTGTGTTCAGGATTTAAGGCAGATTCGAGGAAATATTGATTAAATTGTGGAAAATTAAAAGTTTTGAGAAAGTGACGACGGTAGGTTTTTTCGCTCAAATAACTATAACGACTTAGATTCGTGAAGTTGACTTTACCATAAACCAGCAAAATAGTTGAGAATAAAGTGATTAAAAACTTCTTTTGGGGTTGACTAATCCCTGGCATTTGTTGTAAGATGGATTCAATAATCTTCATGTATGCAATCTGTTGAGCTTGTGTGTTTTTATAGCTTAACCTAAAAGAGCGCCTTTTTTTCTGTTCATTTTTGGTTCAGATTGCACTCACTTTTTTCGCTTCTGTGATTTATTGCGTAAGCGTTGCTTGCCGAAGCCATAGCATCCGTCTTGAAAAACTGTCCGGAGTATTGACCAAAATCTCTTGTAAGTAAGTCGGTGCCAAAAAACGCCCCTATGTAAACGAGGGCAAAGTCTCCAAATGCTCTCTACTGACTAACTTAAACCTGTTTACCTAGTGTTATATTATTCGGTTTAATCTTGCCTACCTACTTAGTTTCTATTTGAATAGTCTGGGGAGGGTGAAGCATTTGGGCATAAAATCAAAGGTGGGAAACATGAATTGTCGCCCAAATGCTCCACCTCTACATCTCTCTAATGGCTTGAGATTATTGGTTGGCGATGTCATCTAACGATTGCCAATTGATATTGTCATTTCGGCCGAAAAGTAAAAACGATCGCAATTAAACCCGCTGCTACCATTGCCAAAGCTGAGGGTACCAAAGGCAGCCACCAGCCCCCGATTAGGAAAAACCAGCAAACCCCGCACGAAATCCCCGCAGATGCGATCGCCCCCGACACCACGTGCAGCCTGCGTCGGCTGACAATCGCGATCGCGCTACCAACTGCTGCCCAACCCACAATCCACAGCATTTGGGCCCATTCAGGAGCAATTTGCAGCAGCGGGCGCCGATCCAAAACAGCGCTGATAATTTGACTCGACATTTGCGCTTGAATTAATACCCCCGGCATTTTCTGGGAAGGCGATTCTCCCGCACTGTAGGGCGTCAAAAAATAATCTGGATTGGAAATCGGCGCCGTCACGCCAATAAAGATAATTCGGTCTTTTATCCAATTGGGCTTGACTTTTCCTTCTAACAGTTCGGTCAGCATGACTCGGTGAACAAAATTTTTTGGTCGTCGGTAATTGAGTATTATTTGAAAACCGCGATCGTCCAAGTTTTGATAAGCGCCTGTAGGGCCGTGAATCGGTGCAAAAACTGCATTGCCCAGCCTTATCTTATCTCTAGGAAGAGATTCCGGTTGGATGCCTTTTGCTGCTAGGTAATGGAGGGCAGCCCTCGCGCTCAAAGAGTGCTCTGTAGTACAAGGATCGCTGCTGTGCGGCTGCATAAACAGCAAGTGGCGGCGGAGAATGCCATCGGCATCTGCCACCACATCGCTGAACCCGAGGCGCTCTTTTGGCAGTGCGGGCGGCGGTTTGATGCCGTATTTGTTGGGTTTGCCGGTTTCTTTGACGCTGCACAAACCAATTAAATTTCGATCGCCCTGAAAGCGAGCGGATAATGCTGCATAACCGGGTTGTAAAGGGCGATCGCGGAAGATATCCAGGGCGATCGTTTGCGCCCCAGACTGTGCCAATTTTCCCACTGCTTTTGCGATCGTCGCATCCGGCAGTGGAAAGCCGTATTTGTTGATATCCATTTCCGTGGCTTCCACCACCAGCAAACGCGAGTCTGAGCTTTCAGCAGGACGCAGCCGCATCAGTTGGTCAAAAGCTTGCAATTCCCATATCTGGAGCAAGCCCAGCGATCGCGCTCCCATGACAGAAACAGCAGCAGTTGCGATCGCCAACAGCCCGATCTGAAAGCGGCGCAGCCGAGATAAAGATGGCGGATTGCTGACAGTTTCCGGATCGGGTTTGTGCAGCAACTCTTGCCAAGTTGGCGGCTGGGATGCCGGATTTTGACAAATTATCGGCAGCCAATCCGCGCCGGGAATTTCTGATTCTAATTCTGCCAATCTTTGCCTCGCGAGGCGCACTGCCACATACAAAGGTTCCCCGCTGCAAAAAGCTTGAAGAAAATACTTTAAAAAATCTTGGGCAGCTCGATCGCACACCGGTTCCCGCATTACGATCGTTTGCGGGATGCCCAAATCTTCAAGCTGTCGCGCTATTCCCAATCCATCGCAGGAATTCAAAATGGCTAACTGCAAGCCGCTGCTAACCGCTAGCTTGAAACCGTGTTTCAGTTCTTCTACTGTTAAACTCTCAGTTTGATTAATATAAAATTTACCCGAGCGGCCGTCGCTGTGGGTAGAACTGTGTCCTGCAAAAAATAAGATATCCCAGCTTTTTTCCCAAAGCTGATCGCCGATTTGGCGGCGACTTGGTTCTACTAAAAAAGTAACTTCGGCTGAGGGCAATCCTGCAAGTATAATTCGATCTTGCTCAATATCAATTTTTTGACTGTTCCCCAAAATTGCTAAAATTTTGACGCTGCCTTTAGCGGGATTTCTGTTGGCGATAGCCGATTTTATAGAAGTTGGGGGGCCCAAAGCAATTTCGGCTTTCGGGTAGCGCTCAAAAATATCCCAACAGTACCAAGGCAGCCGCCGCAAATCGATGTCGTCAGTTTTGATTAAAAATCGAATCGTGTCCGACGGCATTAATTGTTCGAGCAATGTTTCTTTGAGTTTGCGAAACGGTTCGGAGTTGAGCCAGCTATTGATTTGCTGGCTTAACTGTTCCCGCAACAAGCGGCATTTGGACAACTGTTCTGCACGAGAGCCCATAATGCTAATTTCGATCGGCTTAATGCGAAAATCTCCCAAACTGCGGTAGGTTGACTGCCAGCGATCGTAGTGTTCCGCTATTTCTGGTTTCGGAGGCAGGAAGGCTTGGATTTCCACTGCGGGGCGAGCTCCTTCCGCGCCGATTTCCAGAGAAACTCGCACCCCTTTTATCAAGTTATCATCTAGCTTCAAAACAACTAATTTCGGCATGGCTAACAACTGATAAGCCGAGGCGCATCTAAATTTTACAGTCACGGCGCGATTAAATTCTTGTGGGCTGGGCATCCTGCCCGCCCGAAAGGTTCAATTTCCATGCTGAACAACTTATGGCAAGCGAGCCACTTTAGGCGGCAAAATTCTCTGCAAAACAGAGTTCTTTCAGTTTTACCACAACGCTGAAACATTCTCCGCGATCGGCGGCAAATTCTAGAGTCATGTAGCCGTTACCGCTGCCGGCGCAAGCTTCCATGACAGTTTTTCCCTCGCCGTCGGTGACTTTGAGAGTCAGATTGAGCGGCAAGCTGTCTGCCCCGCCGGCGGGATGCACCTGTACTTTAATATTAGTTTCAGTATCGGTTGTTGGTTCGATCGCCACCAGCAAAGCTACCGCTGGGGCTGGTTCTATTACACCCCTCCAGAAATTAGGTTTTTCTTGAAAAGCATCGATGGTTGCGGATGCTTTTTCCGAGGTATCTGCTGTCAGATGGATTATCTTGCCCCGCACGACTGCGCTGCTGTAACGAAAAACTAAATGAGGTTCTTTTGGCACTAAAATATCTTCTATAGACTGCCAACCAGCCTCAAAAATATTGTGCAGCCACTGGTGCACTTTTACTGTTTTTTGGCGGCGTTCCAGACAATCCAAATGTTGAAGAAGTTTGTCGAAACTTTGCAATTTATCAATAGCTAAATCGCCAGCGTTTGCAGTTTTCATAAATCCCAACAAAGTAGCTTTTTGTCGCTTTATATCGATTTCAACTGCTACTAAACCAATGCGATCGTCCGGTATTTCCAGCGGAATGTAACAAAACTTGCCAGACTTCAGAGGTCGGCATTCCAAATGACCTAGTTGAGTTAACTTCAAGTCTGCTGCATCGGTGTAAAGGCGCATGGCCGCGTTCCAACTGTCGCTGGCATTCAAGTCGGTGGGAATGTCCATCATTTCCATGTAATCTTTCACTGCACATACAGCTAAAGTGTTGAAATAAACTTGCTCTTTTTTTTCCGGGGATGTCACTCCGTCAAGATTTGAAAACTTCTGTGCCACCCGCAGGGCGGCGGCTGTAATGGGCAGGGTAATAGATTTTTCTCTGATATTTTCGGTGCTGTTATTCATCACGGTTTTCCTGTTTGACAGATTTTTTTTAGGACAGGATTTGTCCTGCCTTTATTCCAGATATCCTTGATTTTTGGCAAAATTTCGCAAGCGGGGCAGACATTCTCTTTTATAAAAATTGGGGGCGGTTGACGGCGGCAAGTTAAATTCAAGAGCAATGTTTTTCCAGGGAGTCTCTGGGGGAAGACGCCTCAGAATTAAGATTTGGCAAGTGACATCGGGGCGTTCTTTGATGTGAACGCTTCTCAATTCCCCCTCCGGATCGGCCCGCACCCATTTTTTTGTCTCTTCTAGGATGGCTAGCGGACTGTCAGAATAAGTAGGCGGGTTTTCGATATTATTGATCGGGTTAATTTCTGCTGAGTCTTCTGAAATTAACGGTAAATCACGTCTAATTTTTTCCTGTGTTCGTTCGATAGTGAAGTCTTTCAGCCGCATCTTGAGATATTTGTCCAGCCAAGTAATGACGCTGCCCAGATTGCGATCGTAAGGTTTGTTTGCGGTGTTCGCTTCGCAAACATTGCGACAAAAATACACCCAAGTTTGCTGTAAAGCATCGTTGTAATGAGGCGTGTCTTCTTGCCAAAGTTTGCCGGATTTTACAATCAGCCTCACTATCTCGCTGAGTTTTTCCCGCCGCATCAAGCTTTTGGGCGGATGCGAACAGGCTTCAGCAACTAGCTGTTGCAGTTGTTGGTTTAAATTGTTTTCCTTACCGTTGGTGTCGGGCATCGGCGAGCGCCTCCTTAAGAGTCTCTGGATGAATGCTGGACACGGCATTTGCTGGTTTAAATTCCAAGATAGAATCCCTGATTTGATTAGTCCTGGACGCATTTCAAGGTAATTGTGTCATTGGCAAGTGAAACGAAGAATCTCAAACCCTTGTAACACCCCCCTTGAATGCGTAAGTCCTGTGGATGTTTGGCAGCCGAACAGGTGCTCTGTGCCAATCAGTTATCAGCATCGTGCGATAAAATTTCGCGCAAATTAGGCAAAAATTTTTAAAATATTTAGTTGACAAATGCCAGCAAATGGGGTATTAAATCGATTTGAGATTGAACCCACGGATGCGTTCTCTGCCTCGTCTGCGGTTTAAATAATTCAGATCTGAGCCGAAACGATATCACCGATCGCCCGAATCTGCCCTAACATCCCCTACCTGTGCGTATTTCCCTGTATTCCCAATGGCCGACTTGCTTATTTGCCGAGAACTCATATACTTTGTCAAGTTAAGAAAATATTTTTTTGATTCATCCAGGAGCGAGAAAAAAAAATGTACATAGTACAAATTGCCTCGGAGTGCGCCCCCGTCATCAAAGCAGGAGGTTTGGGCGACGTAGTTTACGGCTTGAGCCGGGAGTTGCAGAATTCCGGCCACTGCGTCGAGATTATTCTACCGAAGTACGACTGCATGAGGTACGACCACATTTGGGGACTTCACGAAGCCTACCGGGATCTGGCTGTGCCCTGGTACGGCGGCGAAATCCTCTGCGATGTCTTGTGCGGCTGGGTGCACGGGCAGTTGTGTTTTTTCATCGAACCTCGCTCTCAAGATAACTTTTTTAATCGCGGCTGTTATTACGGCTGCAATGACGACAATATGCGGTTTGCATTTTTCAGCAAAGCCGCTTTGGAATTTTTGCTCAGAAGCAACAAGCGTCCCGATGTGATTCACTGTCACGATTGGCAAACTGGTTTGGTTCCAGTCCTGCTGTTTGAAATATACAAATACAATTGGATGGAATATCAGCGAGTCTGCTATACCATTCACAATTTCAAACATCAAGGCATGGGAGGTAGCGATATTTTGCAAGCAACGGGTTTGCACAGACCGGATTATTATTTTGATTACGATCGCCTCCGAGATAACTTTAACCCTTTTGCTATCAACTTTATGAAAGGCGGCATTGTTTACTCGAACTTTGTCACCACGGTTTCGCCGCACCACGCCTGGGAAGCTCACCTCGGCGAGTTCGGCTACGGTTTGGGTCACACTTTGCACTTGTATCAAGAGAAGTTTCGCGGGGTGCTCAACGGCATTGATTATGATGTGTGGAATCCCGAGACCGATCGCTATATTCCGCACCACTACACTAAGGATGATTTGGCAGGAAAAGCCAAAACTAAAAAAGCTTTGCGCGATCGGCTGTTACTGCGCGAGGCTGACAAGCCTATTATTACCTTTATCGGTCGTTTGGACGACCAAAAAGGTGTTCATCTCGTCCACCATGCAATTTATTACTCTCTGAGTAAGGGAGCGCAATTCGTGCTTTTGGGTTCCGCGACGGAAGCGGGAATTAACGCGCATTTCCAGCACGAAAGACAGTTTTTAAATGATAATCCAGACTGCCATTTAGAACTAGGTTTTAATGAGGAACTGTCGCATTTAATTTACGCGGGTGGGGATATGATTGTGGTTCCGAGTAATTACGAACCCTGCGGGCTGACTCAGATGATCGGGTTGAGGTACGGTACTGTTCCTGTCGTGCGGGGAGTTGGGGGTTTGGTGAATACTGTGTTCGATCGAGATTACGACACTCGCCACCTCCCGGAAGAACGCAACGGTTACGTGTTTTACCAAACCGACTACGCCGCTTTGGAGTCGGCGCTCGATCGGGCGATCGGATTGTGGTATGACTATCATGATGAATTTGAAAAACTGATGCTTCAAGGCATGAATTGTGACAATTCGTGGAACTATCCAGCTAAAGACTATGTGGAAATTTACGAGCTAATTAGACACAAATAATCCGTAGGATCTCAGATGCTGCACCATTGTCAAGAACGGGCTCTGGGGCCCGTTCCACAAAGAATGAGTTTTCTCGCTTCACAGGCCGGAAAGCCTGTTAATAAAAGGCTTATTGAGAATGGTGCAACATCTCAGATGAAATTGTTGTGGGGAGTAGGGGTTGAGCGTCCCGCCCGCCCGAAAAATACAACGCAAGATGCCCGACAGCTTATAACAAAGTCTTTGCGTAAAAAAAATTGCCGGTTGAGCGAAGTCGAGACCGGATTTCTGACCAGCAGTGCGTCAGCCCTAAAATAGTTACGATCTCGATCATCAAATAAGAATTAGTTGCATTAATATAGTAAAGCACTGACTATAGATGGCTGTAGAGAGACCATCGTGTCAATTACCAGATGAAAAAATCTATCATTATAGAACAATGAGCATTTCTCGGCGTATTTTTCTTGCCAGCGGTACAGCAATGGCTGTCGTGGCCGTGGGGGAACTAAGCAAAAAAGCCCCTGTCGCAGCCCAAACCGGGACTCTCAACCTTTATTCAGCACGTCACTACGATACTGATAATGAGTTGTACCAAAGCTTCACCAAAAAAACTGGCCTCAAGGTTAACCTCGTTGAAGCGGAGGCTGACCAACTAATTGAACGGATCAAAAGTGAAGGTGCAAATAGCCCTGCTGATGTTTTCATCACGGTGGATGGTGGCCGTTTGTGGCGGGCAAAACAAGCAGGTATTCTGCAACCTGTTTCTTCAACAGTCCTGACATCGGCAATTCCAGCAAGTTTGCGAGATCCTCAAGGTTTCTGGTTTGGTCTATCGCGCCGGGCACGGGTGATTGTTTATAACAAAAGCAAGGTGAACCCTACCCAGTTGTCAACCTATGAGGCGCTGACAGAACCTCGGTGGAAAGGCAAAGTTTTAGTGCGATCGTCCACTAATATCTATAATCAGTCTCTGGTTGGGGCTATGTTAGCGGCTCATGGAGCTCAAAAAACAGAAGCTTGGGCGCGAGGATTGGTGGCTAATTTTGCGCGTCCTCCAGAGGGAAATGATACAGCGCAAATCAAGGCGGTTGCTGATGGGGTAGGCGATATTGCCCTTGTTAACACCTATTATGTAGCTCGCTTAATGAAATCGAAAGATCCAGCAGAACAGGCGATCGCGGCGAAAGTAGGTGTATTTTTCCCGAACCAGCGCGATCGAGGTACTCATGTCAATATTTGTGGTGCCGGTGTAGTCAAAACCTCGCGTAACAAAGCAGGCGCGATCAAATTCTTGGAACACTTAGCCAGTCGCGAAGCGCAACAAATTTTTGCTAGGGGTAATTATGAATACCCTGTGATTTCAGGTGTGGCGATCGATCCTACGGTTGCCAGTTTTGGTACATTCAAATCTGACCCTCTCAACCCTGATGTGTTTGGGAAAAATAACCCCGAAGCTTTAAAGATTGCCGATCGGGCAGGATGGAAATAGAGGCTTTTTGAACAAAAAGCTACTCTTTGTGATTCGGCGGTTGAAACCGCCGAATCCCATCAACTTTAATTTTTAATTTTACCATCCGGCATTATAGCGCCTTTCAGATTTGCCCCTTTCAGGTTTGCCCCAGTCAAATCAGCACTATTTAAGTCAGTTTCACTTAAATCGGCATTACTAAGATTGGCATTATTCAGTTTTGCCCCTCGCAAAAAAGCCCCCTTGAGATTTGCATTACTCAAATCAGCATTTGTGAGATCTGCCGAAAATAAACCTGCTTTTTCCAGAGAAGCACCTTTTAAATTTGCACCTTTGAGATTGACGCTATCGAGTAAGGCTTCATTAAGTTTGACCTTTTCTAGCATTGCACCTTCCAACTTAGCACCATTGAGATTAGCGCTGGTTAAATCAATGTCACTTAACTTGGTATCAGTCAGATCACATCCTGGACATTGCTTAGTTTTTTGTAATGTTTCGAGGGGGCCAGCCGCCTGTTTTTGGCATCCAAAGGTGACAAAAACAGTAAGTAGTAAGAAAGAGATCGTGCCAGTAGTGCGGAGTAACATTGCTAATTTTTTATTAATCATCTTGATTTATGAAGGAAAAAGAAAGAGGGAAGAAGGGTTGATACATTCTTCTGAAACCCGCCAGGGAATAAATTCCCCCTCTTATAGCTAAAGTCGTTTGAAACCGACTGAAATCCTAGCTGTATAGTCGTCTTCAGACGACTTTCGCTATGAGACTGGGGTTTCAACCCCTGTCGGACTTTCGCTATGATACAGGGGTTTCAACCCCTGTCGGCGTATAGCTTTAAAAGAATCAATCACCTCTGCAAGCAGGGAAGAGATTTGGCGGTTATAGTGTTGAAGACTTGCGCGATCGCGCAATTTTCCAACTTAATAAAATAACCGGTAACATCCCCACTAAAACAATTGCCAAGGCTGGGCCAGAAGCTTCAGCCAATCGCTCATCTGAGGCAAGTTGATAAGTTCGCACAGCCAAGGTATCAAAGTTAAACGGTCTAATAATTATAGTAGCAGGTAACTCTTTCATTACATCAACGAATACTAACATCATGGCAGTTAGTAAACCTCCGGTCATCATTGGTGTATGAACTGTAACTAAAGTTTGCATCGGACTATAACCCAAACTTCTCGCCGCATCATCTAAATTAGGCTTGATTTTGCTCAAACTTGACTCCACCGCATTTAAAGAAACAGCTAGGAAGCGAACTATATAGGCAAATACTAAAGCTGCGATCGTACCACTTAACAACAAGCCTGTAGAAATCCCGAATTGCTGGCGCATCCAACTATCAAATAGATTGTCAAATTTTCCAATGGGAACCATAATCCCCACTGCAATCACAGAACCAGGTACAGCATAGCCCATTGCCGCAACTCTCGTTCCAAACTGCACTCCTAAATTAGGAAATAACCGTAAGCCATAAGCCATAATCAAGGCAATAACTACTGCTAAAATTGCTGTCAGTGTTGCCAAAATTAAACTATGACGGGCAAAGATCCAAAAACGTTCATCTAAAGTGAGTTGCCAATTAGCTAAGGTCAACTTGACTAAAAGACCCGCTGGCAATAAAAAACCAAAAAACAGTGGCAAAAAACAAGCAATTACCGCTAGAATTTCCCTAATTCCTTTAAGTTTATAAGTTGGCAGTTGGCGATACCGGCTGCTAGCTTGATAATATTTAGTGCGACTTCGCGACCAGCGTTCTAGTAAAATTAAACCCAGAACAAATAATAAGAGCAGGGCAGCTAATTGATTGGCTGCAATTCGTTCTCCCATGCCAAACCAAGTCCGATAAATACCTGTGGTAAATGTATCAACTCCAAAATACTGAACAGTACCATAATCGTTGAGAGTTTCCATCAAAGCCAGTGCTAAACCTGCTATAATTGCTGGTCTTGCCATTGGTAAGGCAACTGTAATAAAACTCCGCCAAGGGCTACAACCCAGTATTCTACTAGCTTCTAGCGTACAAGTGGATTGCTCCAAAAAAGCAACTCTTGTTAATAGGTAGACGTAGGGATATAAAACTAAGATTAGCATTAAGATGGCTCCAGGGAGCGATCGCACGTTAGGAAACCAATAGTCTCCATAACTCCAGCCAAAAATATAACGCAAAGCCGTTTGAACTGGACCTGAAAATTCTAAAAAGTCTGTATAAGTATAAGCTAAAACATAAGCTGGGGCCGCTAAGGGTAACAGTAATGCCCATTCAAATACGCGGCTGGCCCGAAAGCGACACATTGTTACTAGCCACGCACATCCTACGCCAATCACGACAACACCAAAGCCTACACCGATCATTAACAATAAAGAGTTGACTATATAACGGGTTAAAACTGTATCGGTTAAATGTTGCCATGTATCTTTAGCTTCAACAAAGATACTGGATAAGACACTGAGAACTGGTATGGCGATCGGCAATGCTAAAGCGATAACCGCAAGTGTCCACCCACTAGCGGATAAACCGCGTAAGGTCGATCGCCATTGGATTGTCCTGATTGCTGTTTGTTGTAGTGATTTTTGAGAATTTTTCATCGCTAGTAAAAAGTCTAGCTTGCTAGTTTATCAGTAGGTGTAAACATTTGTCAAGCCTTTCTGATAATTAATCTCACTAAACTGGTATATTGTAGAATAGTAAGTTGTTGATTATTTATAGCAATAATGGCTCGACCGATAATTCTGCATTTGGATGGTGTAACAAAACAGTATTCCCAAGCAGCATCACCTGCGGTGGCATCTGTCACCCTGACCTTACATCAAGGAGATATACTGGGGTTGTTGGGGCCATCGGGTTGTGGGAAAACAACGTTGCTGCGGTTAATTGCTGGTTTTGAACAGCTACAAGCAGGGACGATCGCTTTAGCAGGAAAAACTGTAGCCAGTGTTAATATGTCAGTCCCGCCGGAACAGCGAGACATTGGTATGGTGTTTCAAGACTATGCACTTTTCCCCCATTTGACAGTCGCGAAAAATGTAGCTTTTGGCTTGACGCATCAAGGAAAAGAGTCAAAGCATCATATTCAGAAAGGTGTCACCGAAGCATTAGCGCTGGTGGGATTAGAAGGATTGGAAAACCGTTATCCCCATGAATTATCGGGGGGTCAGCAACAGCGAGTGGCCCTGGCCCGTGCTTTAGCCCCTAGACCTGCGATTATTTTACTAGATGAACCATTGAGTAATTTAGATGTACAAGTACGGTTAAGATTGCGTCAGGAAGTCCGCGAGATTCTCAAAGCAACGGGAACCTCTGGTGTATTTGTCACGCACGATCGCGAAGAAGCACTTTCGATTTCAGATTGGGTAGCGGTGATGCGTCAAGGCAAATTAGAACAGTTTGGCACTCCAGAGGAAGTTTATCAAGAACCAGCCTCTCGATTTGTGGCTGAGTTTGTGACGCAAGCTAATTTTGTGTCTGCATCGCTAAAGGAGGATTTTTGGGAAACAGAAGTAGGTTGTTTTGCTGTTAAAGGAGATTCATTTGTAAAGGTTCCTTGTGATGCTTCTACTGAAGGAGAATTGATGATCCGGCAGGAAGATTTAAGTTTATTCTTAGATGAAGATTCGGCTGTTGTGATTTGCGATCGCCAATTTTTAGGCAGAGAAAATCGTTATTGTTTAAAAACTCCGTCTGGCGAAAAGTTATATGCACTTACAACCACAGGAAATGTTTTTCCCATTGGTTCTAAAGTTCGGTTATCTTGTGGTGATAATTCTCCCTTAGCTTTCTTTGTCGGTAAGCCTAAGCCATAGTTAATTGCTAATTGCTAATTGGGAAAAAATCCTCCCCCTCTTCTCGTCTCTCAGTCTCCCCCTCTTCCTTCTTCCTTATACTGCCTGATAGGTTTTCTGTCTATCGCTGTTGTCAGGGAAGGAGCTAGTCACGATATCCTCTGCTTTTATACCCGCTGCAATCAGCGCTTGGCTTAGACCTTCCTCGAAGTTATCTTCTTCAATTACAACTTGATTATGGACTAAACGAGCATGAAACAGAATCGTGTCAATCCAGCGCTGTTTATCCCAGCCTGTAGCCAGAATCAGAAACTGACCCGAATCGACATCACAGACGGGGTAAAGCTGGATCGCTTGTAAACGGGGTTGGGCGCGAGTTGCTTCTTGCAGGGTTTTTTTGAGGATGTCTGCATAGCTTAGTGAGTTATCCATTGGAGAATCACCTCTTGATTTGGTTCGTAAACTAATAAGTTAATTTTATTTCGCTGGACGGCTAACTGAAAAATCGGTTTTTGAAAGTGTTTAATGTATATCGCTTGGCTCACAGCTAAAAACAACTGACGCTCCGGCTCTTGCCCTTCCAATGCCCATTGGTAAAGCTGAAGCTGTCCCATCGTTTTTTCCAGTTCACTGATGACTGAGGGTGAATCGAAGTCTTTGATTTCAACAGCGATTTTCTGCCCTTCTTTTTCCGCAGTAAAAAACTTTTCTGCTCCTAAGTCGGCTTTCAAAAGTGTCTGTTCTAACACTAAGACTAAAGGATCGTCCGTAATTGTCCACCCGTCTTTTTCGAGGGTGCAACGTAGGGAGAAGTGTAAATTATCGCGTCTAGACATTCGACATTCGAGAATTGAGGTTAGGAGAGATAAGCAGGGACTTTTTGAACTCCTATGTCTTGCAGATATCGCTTATTATGATCTAGGGTAACACATCTGCGATACAATTTAAGTTATACGTCATAGAAAACTGGTAGGGAGTTTAAATGGCAAGGCAACCAATTGTTCTCAAGCGAATAGAGTTCAAATTCCAAAAAGATGCTATTGAGCATTTCAGAAATATGTTGGAGCGCTATCGAAATGGTCAAACCATAGCAGGTGACGATCGCGATATGTTACTGGCTCTTCTGGAGCGCCATCCTGAAGCAGATAAAAAGATTGGATGTGGTGTAAAACGTTTGTACAAAGATAGAACAGATATGCCGACAAGTTGCTTTTGGATAGAAAGAACAGATGGCTCTCGAACGGATTTTTCTTATCGCACAGCGATTTCTGCTAAAGTAAAGTCTATTGAGCAAGATTTTTTAGAAGCCTGCCGTGCTGCTGTTCAAGATGATCTGCGGCTAACTAAAAAAAGATTCTTTGAAAAGTTTGCCGATCAGGATGGAAGAGTTGAATGCGATATTACTGGTGATAAAGTAGCTATTTATGAGAGCCACCTTGACCATAAAAAACCCTTGACATTTCAGGTTCTTGTGAACACTTTTATTGGCGCTAATGATATTGAAATAAAACCTGAAATGTTGTTAATGTCCCAGGATTCCCAGTTTCAAACAACTATGATTGATCAACAGTTAAAGGATAAGTTTCGACGATATCATCATAAAATGGCGCAGCTTAGGGTTATTAAAGCCGAACAAAATCTTAGTCTTGGCGGCTCTGAGAGAATTCGGAAGAGCCGTAATCCTGTATTGATTCCTAATGAACTTGTAGGTGACTGACGTATCACATCTCTGTGGGAGTGGATTGACTCAGATTTCTGGTGCATTGCGAATTTTTCTGGCAGCCGCTCAACCGGAAGGTTACATTTTTTACCGACAGGTGAAACGCGATCGCCTACAACCTCTTCCCCTCGCCCGCCTTATTTCCCTAAAGCCTCAAACAATACAGCCACCACCAAGGCTCAAATCAGATCCGGATCGATCGCCTGCGATCGCCAATATGCCGCCAACCCCCTCAGCCACCAATTCCCCTCGCTATCCCACCAGTCTAACCATTGCTGAGTCTGATTTTGATAACGGTCTTCCCATAGGCTTAATTGTACTCCAATGAGTTCGATCTGCTAGTGAAAGAAACAATATTACCAAAAAATAAAAGCCTTTCATCCCCAGACTAAAGTCACCGGGATGAAAGGCTTTTGCACGTTTTGACCAGCCTTCAATCTTGTTGGTTTGACAGATTTAAGCTAATTTTATTCAAATGAAAGTATGTTAATTTTCGGACTTCTGTCCTTGTGATTCTCGCACAGCAACTTCTGAATCCGGCTGATTCAGAGCCATTTCTAGAGATTTTGCAATCTCGACTGACTCAGGAGTACGCTTAGAAAATCCCCAGACAAACATCAAGACGATACTGGAAACTAGCAGCCATTGCGGAGGAACTAAATCTGGATTAATTACTTTCACCAACAACCGCATTCCCACGAACCCAACTGTGATGTAACCAGCACTTTCTAGGTGAACGAATTCATCCAGCCAGCGGATGAACAACCCGGCCATGAATCGCAGGGCAATAATTCCAATAGTAGCGCCTGTTACGACGATAAAAGTGTTATCAGAAACAGCGATCGCCGTAGTAACGCTATCCAAGGAAAACGCTAAATCCGTAAAAGCAATCATGGGAATTGCTTGCCACACAGTCGCAAATCTGGGCCCGTGATGCTCTCCTTCGGAGTCTGTCTCTGAAGTAAAATGTTGGAAAACAAGCCACAGCAGGTAGAGAGCACCAAGCAGCTCAAACTGCCAGTATTGGATCACCCAAGTAGCTGTTAAAATTAGGGCGATCCGCAGTACAAAAGCAATTATCAAACCAACGTTGAGAGCCTTTTGCTGTTGCTTGGCATCTTCCAAACCTTTAGAGATAGACGCCAGGGCGATCGCGTTGTCAGCCGAAAGTACAGCTTCCAAAGCCACCAAAACCAACAATAATAAAAAGCCGTCAACTCCAAAATTGGGTGAAGCGTCGAGAAATTGATCTAGCATTAACTATTTTGTGCACCTAAAATTTGCAAGGGTTGAGCGCAGCGCAAATTACCCGCTCTGTCTAACATTAGTGTCACCTTCACTTAAATCTTAACCTAACGCGGTAATTCTGTGGGAGGCGATCGTCCGAACAACGTCCTAAGCAAGCAGTCCCAGGAAACAAGGAAAAATTCTCCCCTCCGATACTCAAAAACAGGGGCACAGGGGCACAGGGGCACTGGGCAACTCCTTCCCGGAGGCAGCATTTGTGTTGCAAGTTGTAACAAATGATTCCCAAAAGCGCCAATTTGTCTCAAATTGGTGAAAGCTCGTCCCCGCGAAAAGGAGTTTTGCGAATATGTCTTTAACAGATACCCAAGTCTACGTAGCGCTCGTAATTGCTTTGATTCCCGGAATCTTGGCTTTCCGGCTGTCAACTGAACTGTACAAATAGTTTCCAGACACCAGTTGCGAACCGCAAAACGCCTGCCTGAGCAGTTAAATCTCTCGCATTACAGATACAGACAATTGCTGTCCCAGTGCAGTAGATTGTTTGTGTTCAGCAAGACGAGACTGCAAGGGCAGGCATTTTTATGGGAAAATTCCGTCTTCAGGCGTCACCTTTGTCTCAACAATTTTGGCTGTCAGCACCCTGACTAACAGCGGCGAGTGTGCGTTAAGCTCAGAATTTGCTCTGTTGAACTCTAAAACGTCAGTCTCAGGTATTTGAAAAAAAATTATGCAAGCGATTCAACCCACCGTTACCCCACTGCGTCCTGTAAAAAACTCCCCTCGGGTTACTCCTGGTCGCAGCAGCAGCCGCCAGCGTTCCTACCCTCACCAAACCCTCGCGGCCGAAACAGGCGTCAAGTTGGCAGTCAACATGGTACTTTCAGTCTGTGCCACTTCTGCTTTGCTTCAGCTTTGGCCTCACTACCGGGCGGTGCAAGAAAAATTGCACGAAATCCAAGCTGAAGTCAATCTTACCCAAGGGCGAGTAAATCAGTCGCGATCGGACTTTAACCGCTACTTTGACCCTAGTCTTGCTAAAACTGTGATGCAAGAGCAAAGCAACCAAGGTGACCCGCAGCAGCGTCCGGTGATTTTGCAAGAAGCCGAGGTACCCGACGCCGAGGAATCAACCCCGCAACCTTAAGGAAACGGCTGTTTTGGGTTTGGATATCACGTCCGATGTGCATCATTCTTTTATGTCATTGCTTCGCACAGCGAACAATGACAGATGAATCTGTCGGACGTGATATCACTTTTGAGTTAAAGAGTTTTTAGGATCATTGTTGTCTGTCCTTGCGAAGGAAACGCAGAGACAGACTTAGACCTGTGTATTGACGCCTGCTGCAAGCTCAAAACTTCAAACTCCGGCTTATACTGACTTTGCCAGCACGGTTTTTTCTTTCAGTAGTTGCAGTGCAGCTTGATATTGCAAGTCTGCTTCGGTGCCGATTTGATCGCGCGCGATAGGTTCCAAAGGCACTACGCGATCGGGCGCAATCCCCAGCTTGTTAATATCTTTATGGTTCGGTGTCTCGTACTTAGCAACAGTCACGGCCAACCCGGAACCGTCAGACAAATCAAACAGCGACTGGATCAGCCCTTTGCCAAAAGTATTTTCTCCTACCAGTTGAGCTCTGCCGTTATCTTGCAGCGCACCCGCCAAAATTTCGCTAGCACTGGCAGTTCCCTTGTTCACCAAAACAATCAGTGGATCGTTAGTTAGGGCTTGTCCAGAGGCTTCAAAACTGCCGAGAATTCCTTGTCTGTTCACCGTGTAGACGATCGTCCCGGAATCGAGCCACAGGCGGGCAATTTCAATCCCCGCTTGCAACAGTCCGCCCGGGTTGTTCCGCAGGTCGAGAATGTAGGCGGCGGCTCCTTGTTTTTCCAAGCGGTCGATCGCGTGAGCGACTTCCTCAGTGGCGTTAGCGCTGAATTGACTCAAGCGAATGTAGCCCACCGGCAAATTTTCTGAACCCGACTGCAATTCGGCGTAAACCGGATTCAGAGCAATGCGATCGCGCACTAGCTCAATGTCCTCAGCAACGTCCCTTCCCTCGCGCCCCAAGGTCAAGGTAACGGCAGTGCCGATGCGGCCGCGCATTCGAGTTGCTGCTTCGTCTAGGCTCAATTCTGAGGTAGGAGTGCCATCAATTTTCAGAATGCGATCGAGGGGTTGGATGCCAGCTTTATCCGCCGGTGAGCCGGCCAAAGGAGCCACCACTGTGAGGGTATTTGTCTCGGGGTCGATCGCAATTTGCAGCCCCACACCAGTCAATTCTCCCGAAGTGTTAACCTGCAAGCTGCGGTACTGTTCGGGTTTCAGCAGTCGAGTGAACGGGTCGTCAAGTTTCGCCAGCATCCCCTGAATCGCCGTGTAAGTCTGCTGTCTGTCGTTAAGCGGTTCCTTGACAGCTTTTTGGCGAATCGACCACCAGTTTTGAGAGTTGAAGCTGTCGTCCACATAAGAGCGATTGACAATTCGCCAAGCTTCGCTCAATAGCTGCTGTTCAGGAGTCAGCGCCGCGGCAGGCTGGGCCCACCCGCCTAGAACCAGGACGACTTGGAGGAAAAGTACAATAGCAATCTGGAAAACTCGTCTGTGCATGATTGTTCTGTAAAATACCAGTAAGTATTACATTTTATGTATTTTACGTTTGTACGCTGGGAACGCTGTTGCAGATTTAACCCGCCTTTTGAACGATCGCGAGCTTCCCGCTGGCACTTGTAAATAAATATAGGCGATCGGTCGTCGATGATATTACGCGATCGTCTCAGGAATAGGGCGCGATTCGCTTGCGCCCTCGGCTGGCGCGACCAGCGAGGGATTGCTTGTAAACCTTGTTTGACTCTCCGCAGAGATACTAAAAACCGCCTGACTATCTCCATTAGTCGTGGACGCATCGGAGTTGAGAAACCGGGTTTGATGTATGAGAAGACGCATTCTCGCCCTCAGATTCGGTAAAAAACTTGGTTTTTGAGTCTCGCAGTGCGTCCAGGACTATCTGTCTGGATGCAACAAGATTGAGTGGCCTCCGTACATCATCGATACGTTAAAAATTAATGATTATATAGTTGGTTAAGTTATCAAAACTTATATGAATTTTTGATAACTAAAGTGGGAAAAACAAAAATTTTTTGGAGAGCTGCTCAACAAGAACATAAGTCATAGGATATTCTGATATCCTATTTAAATTTTACCAGGTGTGTCATGTTAAACTCACTAACTCCACTTTCCTCAAAAGCGATCGCATTTATCGATGCTGCCGTCCCCGACCCTCAAATCTTAATCGACGGCGTTATCTCTGAAACCGAAGTAATTAAATTAGAGTCAAACCGCAACGGCCTCGAACAAATTGCCGAAGCTTTGCAGGGAGAGCAATTTTCAATAATTCATATTATTGCCCACGGGCACCCAGGCTGCGTGCAACTGGGGAACGTTGAATTGAGTTGGAAAAATTTGAGCGATCGCGCCAGTAATTTCGTGCAAGCAGTCCAAGCATGGGCGCGATCGCTGACACCAAATGCCGAAATTATCCTCTACGGCTGTAATGTTGGCCAAGGAAATATAGGCAAAGCATTTGTACAGCGTTTGAGTCAACTAACAGGGGCAAGTGTTGCTGCTTCTGAGAATCTGACAGGTTGTGCAGAAAAAGGCGGCGACTGGGAATTAACAGTGACAGCGGGGACAATCAAAGCTGGCATTGCATTTGGGCCAGAAGCGATCGCAGCTTACGGCCACGTCCTCAATACGTTTAAACAAACACCTACTGGCTTGACAACAGGAAATCTCCCTACAGCTATTGTTAGCCAGGACTTTAATGGAGATGGCCTTCCCGATTTAGCCGTAGCTAACAGAAGTTCTGACAGTGTTTCGATATTGTTGGGAACAGGTCAAGGTAATTTTGGAACTGCTACTAACTTGACCTTGGGGAGTGCAGGATCTCCCAGCGGTATTGTGGCGGGGAATTTTAATGGGGATTCGCTTCCCGATTTAGCTGTATCGGTAGCGATTGGCGGCGATATAGGAGGAGGGGTGTATGTCTTTTTAGGAACAGGTCAAGGCAACTTTAGCAATCCTAACAACTTTGGCCCCGGCATCACTAAAGAGGCGCTCGCTGCGGGAGATTTTAATCAAGACGGATTGGCTGACTTAGTTGTGGCAGAAGACAACCAAGTTTCTATTGCTTTAGCCAATGGTCAAGGAACTTTTGGTAACTTCAACTATGTGGGGACTGCAACCAACCCCTTAGCGATCGCGATCGGAGATTTTAACGGCGACAACAATCTAGATGTTGTTGCCACTAACAGGAATCCGGCTAACAGCGTTTCTATTTTTTTCGGTACTGGTCAAGGCACTTTTGGCAATCCAACCAACTGGAATGTCGGCACAAGTCCCAGCGCGATCGCCGTTGGAGATTTTAACGCTGACGGCAGATCAGATCTGGCTGTAACCAATGCAGGCAGTCAGAACGTATCAATTTTATCAGGGACAGGGCAAGGCACCTTTAGCAATCCTGCTAACTTTAATGTTGGATTAAGTCCTGAGGATATTGCCGTTGGTGATTTCAACGCTGACGGTCAACCCGATTTAGCTGTAGCGAACGTCAGTTCTAATGATGTTTCAATTTTAACTGGCACCGGTCAAGGAACGTTTAACGGGCCGTTTAATTATAATACTGGGGGAACCAGTCCTAGCGCGATCGCGGTTGGAGATTTTAACTCTGATACCAGACCAGATATTGCTGTCGCAAATACCAACAGTAACAGAGTTTCAATTCTGTTGAATGTGCTATTGAAAGCAAGTTTTGCTAATTCTGCGTACAGCAGTCTTGAAGGAGACGCAGATGCGACTGTTAATATTCCTGTGACAGTCGAAGACGGTTTACGATTTACAGACTTGATTGTACCGATCGCAACTGTTTTAGATGTTCCTCCTGGTACCGTAAAAGCTTTTCAAGGTTCTGACTATACTCTTTCTACTAATACCCTTACTTTCCCCGCAGGTAGCGGCAGTTCCACTCAAAATCTAGCTGTCACTATCAAACCAGACAACCTTGCAGAATGGGATGAAGCAGTTGTCTTGAGTTTTGGTACGAGTCCGGGAGGGGGAGGGTTTGCAGGTACAATCTCTGAAACTACCTTAACAATTCCTGCTAACGATCCGATTATTTACACAGTTGGTGCTAGTGCTGGTACTGTTCCTGAAGGCAACTCCGGCACAAATCCGCTGATATTTACTGTTAGTCGCAGTGGCGGTACTGATTCAGGAGGTACTGTCAATTATGCAATTGGTGGCACTGCAACCAACGGCAGCGATTACAACAATATCGGCGGCACCTCTGGCGCAACAAGTACGACTGGCCTGATTAATTTTGCCTCTGGCGAAACATCGAAAACTGTCACCCTAGATGTGTTGGGTGATGGTAGCGTTGAACCAGACGAAACTATTACCGTCACTCTATCTAATCCCGTCACATTGCCTGATGGCGGTTTTCCCGGCGGCAGTTCGACAATTGGTACTGCTACTGCTACAACTACGATTATTAATGACGACACTGCTGGAATTTCAGTCAATCCCGATAGCGGATTAAGTACAACAGAAGCAGGAGGAACAGCAACATTTACTGTCCAACTCAACTCTGAACCAACTGCTAACGTGACTGTTGGCTTAAGCAGTTCCAATGTTGCCGAGGGAACAGTTTCTACACCATCGCTGACATTCACTCCCGCCAATTGGAGTGCCCCACAAACTGTAACGGTAACAGGCGTTGACGACAATATTGCTGACGGCACTCAAACTTACACTATTTTCACTGAGGCTGCTGTTAGTACAGACAGCAATTACAGCAATTTCAATCCTGCCGATGTCAGCGTTACGAATAGCGACAACGAAACTCCCGGCATTACCGTTAATCCCACAGCAGGATTAACTACAACAGAAGCGGGAGGTACGGCTAATTTGGGTGTTGTCCTCAACACTCAACCTACGGCACCTGTTACGGTAGCTTTAAGCAGTTCCAATCCTGCAGAAGGAACAGTTTCTACTAATACCTTAAGTTTCACTCCCAATAACTGGAATCAGGCGCAGACGGTAACGGTGACAGGTGTTGGCGACAATATCGCTGACGGTGATATTGCTTACACTATTGTTACTGAGGCTGCTGTTAGTACAGACAGCAATTACAACAATTTCAATCCCTCCGATGTCAGCGTTACTAACAGCGACAGCGATACAGTCGGCGTTACCGTTAATCCCGCCAGTACAACAGCAGCAGAAGGCGGTACAACGGGAAGTTATACACTTCAGCTAAATTCGCAGCCAACAGCGCAGGTAACAGTCAGCTTTGACGGGGGGAATCAAATAAGTGCGATCGCCCCCATCACCTTCGACAGCACTAATTGGAATATTGCCCAAACTGTAACTTTGACTGCGACGGATGACACTGTTGTAGAAGGTAGTCACACTGGCACAATCAATCACGCGGTAACAAGTACCGACGGGAAATATAGCGGAATTGCGATCGTCCCTGTCACTGTCGCCATTACTGATAACGATATAACGCCGACGCCAACACCAACTCCGCCAACTCCGCCAACGCCAACGCCAACTCCACCAACTCCGCCAACTCCGCCAACTCCGCCAACTCCACCAACTCCGCCAACTCCACCAACTCCACCAACTCCGCCAACTCCGCCAACTCCGCCAACTCCACCAACTCCGCCAACTCCACCAACTCCGCCAACTCCACCGACACCAACTCCGCCAACTCCACCGACACCGCCAACTCCACCGACACCAACTCCGCCAACTCCACCGACACCAACTCCGCCAACTCCGCCAACTCCACCGACGCCAACACCAACACCAACTCCAACACCGTCGGTGCTACCAGTAATCATGCCTCCGACGATACCTGCTGGCATTACTGTCGATCCGACATCAGGATTAGTCACCACAGAAGCGGGAGGTAAAGCAACATTTACAGTCAAACTAAATACTCCGCCAACTGCTGATGTCAGAATTGATTTAGAAAGTTCCAATCCAGTAGAAGGCATAATTTCTCCACCATCGCTGAACTTCAACTTTGCTAATTGGAATCAAACGCAAACGGTGACGGTAACTGGTGTTGATGACAAGGTTGTTGACGGTGATAAAACTTACAGGATTGTTACCAAACCTGCTGTCAGCAACGATCGCAATTATTCCGGTTTAAATGCAGCAGATGCGATCGCGGTCTCTATTGATAACGATCGATCGAATGATAACGGCGGTCAATTGCCACCAATCGATCCTGTCACTGGTTCACAATACAAACCAGGCGAACTTTTAGTGAAACTGAGACCCGGTGCAAGCAATGATTTTCTAGGCAATTTTCAAGCTAATGGAGAGATAGCGCTAGAAAACCTAGTACCATCAAGCTCCCAATTTGACTTCACACCCAGTCCATTAGATCGGTGGCGAATTGTCAAAGTTTCTTCAGAATTAGATTTGCTGCAAATTCAAGAAAACTTAGCTCGAGATCCCAACGTAGAGGCAGTAGAACTGAATTACCAAGGTTCCTATGATTTCATACCAAACGATACCCGATTTAGCGAACTGTGGGGTTTAAATAATACTGGATTAGAGGGAGGCACATCAGATGCTGATATCGATGCCTCGGAAGCTTGGGATAGTCAAACAGGTGACAGAAGGATAATTGTTGCAGTTACGGACAGTGGCGTAGACTACAACCATGAAGATTTAATAGCCAATATTTGGACTAACTCGGGAGAAATTCCTGGCGATGGTATTGACAACGACGGTAACGGCTACACAGACGATGTTCGCGGCTATGACCTTTATAACAACGACAACGATCCAAGTGACGATCTCGGTCACGGAACCCACATTGCTGGAACCATTGGTGCAATTGGTAATAACCGCATTGGCGTTACTGGAATTAACCATAATGTTAGTTTGATACCTTTGAAGATTGGCAGTCGCATAGCACCAGATTTAGTCTCTATCACCAGAGGGATTCGTTACGCTACCACTAAGGGTGCAGATGTCATTAATGCTAGTTGGAATGTTCCTGACTCTAGAGCTTTATTTGACGCTATCAGTGAAGCTAACAGTGCAGGAGTTCTCTTTGTTGCAGCAGCAGGTAATAACAGCTCTAATAATGACATCAGACCTTCTTACCCAGCTAACTATGACCTTCCCAATGTTATTTCAGTTGCAGCAACAGATCGCAATGACCAACTAGCATTTTTCTCCAATTTTGGAGCCAGTACCGTAGACTTAGGTGCGCCCGGAAGAAACATTTTGAGCACAGTTCCCGGTAATAACTACGGTTTCTATGACGGAACTTCAATGGCAGCACCCCACGTAGCAGGTGCGGCGGCGTTGCTGTTAGCCCAAGATCCAACCTTGACTGTCGCCCAACTAAGAAACTCTATTCTCTCAACAGTTGACCCGTTGCCTTCTCTCGCAGGCAGAACTGTTAGCGGAGGACGTTTAAATCTTCGCAATGTTCTCAATCCTGTCAACCGTCCGCCAGTCTTAAATATTCCGTTCCGGGAACAAGGTTTGAGTTTGCAACCGGGTTCGAGTCCTCAATTGCAGTTTACTTTTCAAAACGACACTTTCATCGATCCCGATCCGGGCGATACCTTAACTTATACAGCAGATTGGTATGAAAATGTCACCAACTTTGAGTGGCGAAATGTCAGCGGAGGACGATCGCCAATTCCGACAAGTTGGAGTCGCATTAGCCCCTTACCAACTGGCATGAGTTTCGATCCGGCTAGCCGTACTTTCAGGGTTGATGATAGCTTGCAGCGCAATCGCAACTACTGGATTCGAGTAACAGCAAGGGATGCTACTGGTGCATCAGATATAGCATTTTTCGATCTTTATAATCGAGGTCGAGGTTCTGTTATTGACGGCTACATCGCTGGGGCTACAGTTTTCTTAGACGCTAACAAAAATGGCGAACTTGATGCTAGCGAACCCTCTGCAACAACTGGCCCAAAAGGTGAATACGAACTCGATATTTCCTTGGAAATTTTTGACAAAAATCGCAACGGCGAACTCGATCCGGAAGAAGGCAATATTGTGGCTTTCGGCGGTATAGACACTGCTACGGGTTTGCCTTTGGAAACGCCTGTCACTGCCCCGCCTTACGCTACTGTTGTCACCTTATTAACCAGTTTAGTAGCGGATTTAATTGACAAAGGAATTGACAGCGATCGCGCCGAATCTCTCGTCAAATCTGCTCTTTCAATTCCCGCTAATGTTGACATCACTGACTTAGATCCGATCGCAGCTACCGAAAACGCGATCGCTGGTGGAGTAGAAACTTTGACTGCAATGGTCAAGGTACAAAACGTCATTACCCAAACTGCTGCTTTAATAGACGGTGCGTCGATTCTGGACAATACCGACAGCGTAAAAGCAGTTGTAAGTGCGATCGTTCAACAAATTCAATCGGGAACAACTCTCAATCTCAGCGATCCAAACCAGTTAGCAACAATTGTCGATCGCGCCGTCACAGCAGCGCAACAATTTGACTCGGATTTAAACACTCAGCAATTGTTGCAAATTGCCCCGGATGCAGCTAAGGTAATGGCCGAAGCAAATCAGCGCATTGACCAAGTTGTATCCAACACTGCAACAGCTTCAATTAACCGAGAAGTTGCCCGCGTCCAAAAAGTAGCCCTAGGCGCAACCTCTGAAGACTTAAAAGCAGTCGGTACAGGTACGAAATCGATCGCCCAAGTTATTGCCGAAAATACGGGTACTGCCTTAGATACCAAAATTCAACAAACGACATTGCCCGATACACCTGCTGTTGCGGTGATTGAAGGAGAAATAGATGCGATCGCAGCTAACTCCAATCTCACCGGCACTGACGGCGACGACAGCCTCGACGGCGACAGTGGCAGCGATACAATGGCCGGCAAACGCGGCAATGATACTCTCAGCGGTTTGGGTGGCAACGACTGGATACACGGCAATCAAGGCAATGATTCCCTCGACGGTAGCGACGGCGATGACACTGTTTACGGCGGCAAACAAATCGATAATTTGTTGGGCAATAATGGGGAAGATATCCTATTTGGAAATCGCGGTCAAGATAGCTTGAGTGGAGGTGAAGGCAATGACAGTCTTTACGGCGGTCAAGCTAGCGATATTCTGCTGGGCGGTAACGGATCTGATTTTCTCAGCGGTGAAAACGGCGATGATAGTTTGATAGGAGGAAATGGGAGCGATCGCTTCTTAATTTCAGCCAATTCGGGCAGCGATATCATTTTCGATTTTGAACCGGGCATCGACTTCCTAGCCCTTGCCGACAATTTAACCTTCTCGCAACTTTCTCTTATCCCCAGCAACAGTGCAACTTTAATCAGCTTGACAGCAACAGGTGAAGTTTTAGCTGCTATCAGTGGCGTGACAGCTAACCAAATTAGCCTCGCCAATTTCAGTTAAAACATTAGGGACACAGGCAAATTCTGTGTCCCTGAAATTCGTTCAACAATCACGGATGATGCAACCGGAATCGCTCTAATTCATCTGCGTTAATCTGTGTTTATCTGCCATCATCTGCGGTGAAAAAAAGAGAATGTATTAACCGCAGATGACAAGGGATGGACGCTGATTCACGCAGATGTCGAGAAGAGAGATAGGAATAATTCCGATGCTAAGAGACTTGATATCAGGACTAAAGTCTTTACAAAATCCCAAATTCAAAATTGAGTGGACGGGAAGAAGCCAAAATCTAAAATTGAGTGACTGTAATTGTGAAATAGTTTTCAGGAGGACAAGTTTATGGTAGTTATATGCGGTGACAATCTCGATAATTTGCTAGCCGGTGAAATTGGCGATGATTCGCTGTGCGGGCTTGGAGGCAATGATATTCTATCTGGTTTGGGTGGTAATGACACTTTAGATGGCGGAGAAGGAAATGATAGTCTCGTAGGTGGAGGCGGTAGCGATCGCCTTTTGGGCTACTCTGGTAACGACAGTCTCAGCGGTGGCGAAGGCGATGACAAACTTGAAGGAGGTGCCGGGAATGATATTCTTGAGGGTGGCGAAGGGGCGGATTTAATCAGAGGAGAAAACAATAACGACAGTATCTTGGGATGGGCTGGCAATGACTGTCTTTACGGCGGTCAAGGCAATGATACGGCGATCGGAGGAGATGGAGACGATCGCTTGTTTGGTGGCAGCAACAACGACTTGTTAATTGGTGGCAAGGGTAACGATCGCCTGTTGGGAGACAGTGGGAACGACACTTTAAGAGGTGACTTAGATAATGACTACATTAACGGCAATTCAGGAGACGATTTGCTGGAGGGAAATGAAGGCAGCGACACCCTGATTGGCGGGCCGGGTAAGGACATCATATCGGGTTACAGCTTTTCATCAACTGGAGAACAAATCGATCACTTAATTGGGCAAAGTGAAGCTGACATATTTGTTCTCGGTTCATTAAATGCCAGTCCTTACCTCTTCTATGGCGGTGAAGGTCGCCATGCCATTATTCAAGATTTTAAGCGGAGCGAAGGCGACAAAATCCAAGTCGTTGGTTTCGTACAAGATCGTAACGGTCCTCGCTTCTTCTTTTATCAATTTGAATCTTATGATGACGGTACGAGACGGGGAACTCGGATATTAGCCGGATCGGATTTAATCGCCGATGTTCAAAATATTACTGATGTGAATCTATCAGATTGCGCGATCGTTTCGAGTGGGTTTACACCGCCATCGCGAGACTTTCCATCCTTCCCGTCTCTTCCTGAAATTCCCTTCCCGATACCGCCGCTTCCCTCTCCTTTCTCGCCACTGCTGCCAGTTTTTGTGGAAAGTTTGCCTTCTTTTCAATTGTGATAGGACTTTTACGGATGGGGGCAATCACCGGCTTTTTTTACGGAAATACGCAGGTTGCAGCCATCAGATTTTGTTAGAAAAGACTGAAGTCCTTACTACAAAACAAGATTCGGTTGTACGATCGAACCGGTTCGGGTTACTCGATCGACAATGAGGGCGTTTGGGCCCGAAAGTGAAGTTTTACGATCGAGATGAAATTTGGGCTCTCCCGGCAAACCTGTTTTCGGCTCGGACTGCTTGCTGTAGCTCAGCCTTCCCCGCATATCAGCTTGGGCGGATGTTGAGATTGCGAAAAAAGCCTTTTAAGTGTCCAAAAACCGATCGCCCGCGTGAAAATTGCACGGCAATTATGTTACATTTTTTATCACAGTCTGGAATTCGATCGGGCAACGCCAGCGAGTAGGGACAAGCCACCGCTTAGTTTCCCAGGGCTTGCAGGCGATCGCACAAGAGAGTTCCTTTCGTCAGCTCCAAATTTAAAAAATAGCCTCAGGCATTTGCTAGTAAAAGCAAGCTGCTCGGCGCGGGGCGACAAAAAACCTTGTGGCTGCTGCCCTGAACCTCAACCACAGCAATATTCTTTTAGGAATTCTGGCTCCATGTTTTCTAAACAAATCACCGACTCAAAAACCTACCAGTGGTTTGAGGAACGCCTGGAAATTCAGGCGCTCGCCGACGACATCACTACGAAGTACGTACCCCCGCACGTCAATATTTTCTACTGCTTGGGCGGAATTACTTTAGTTTGCTTTCTGATCCAGTTTGCCACCGGCTTCGCCATGACTTTCTATTACCGTCCTACGGTAGCAGAAGCTTTTTCTTCAGTGCAATACCTGATGACTGAAGTCAACTTCGGCTGGCTGATCCGCTCCATCCACCGCTGGTCTGCAAGCATGATGGTGCTGATGATGATTTTGCACATCTTCCGGGTTTATCTGACAGGCGGCTTCAAAAAGCCCCGCGAATTAACCTGGGTGACAGGAGTAATCTTGGCAGTCATCACTGTTTCTTTCGGCGTGACCGGCTATTCGCTGCCTTGGGATCAAATCGGTTACTGGGCAGTTAAAATCGTTTCCGGCGTCCCCGAAGCTATCCCGTTTGTCGGTTCTTTGATGGTTGAACTGCTGCGCGGCGGTGTCAGCGTTGGTCAAGGCACTTTGACCCGTTACTACAGCTTGCACACTTTTGTGTTGCCTTGGCTGATTGTAGTCTTCATGCTGGCTCACTTCTTGATGATTCGCAAGCAAGGTATCTCTGGCCCGTTGTAAATTTTGAGTTGTGGGGGCGGTATTCTTTTGCCCCCCACTGAATTTTGAGTTGAAAATTCAGAATTCATCGCTCATGATATTTATTTACGGCTAATACTTCCTGCGATCGCGCCACTGATTCAAACTAACGAATACAGTGGAATCCCAGGCCCGGGTAAAACTAAAAGGAGAACACTCTCACTATGTCTATTATCAAAAAACCAGATTTGAGCGATCCAGACCTCCGCGCTAAACTCGCTAAGGGCATGGGTCACAACTATTACGGCGAACCAGCTTGGCCTAATGACTTGCTCTACGTTTTCCCTATAGTAATCATGGGAACGATTTCTCTGTGCGTGGGTTTGGCCGTACTAGACCCGGCTTTGGTTGGGGAACCTGCTAATCCTTTTGCTACTCCGCTGGAAATTCTGCCGGAATGGTATTTGTGGCCTGTTTTCCAACTCTTGCGCGTTTTGCCTAACAAATTGTTGGGTATTGCTTGCATGGCTGGTGTTCCCGTTGGCTTGATTTTGATTCCGTTCATCGAGAATGTTAACAAGTTCCAAAATCCGTTCCGCCGCCCTGTTGCTACTACTGTTTTCCTGTTGGGAACTGCCGTAACTCTGTGGTTGGGTATTGGTGCTATTTTCCCGATCGACAAATCTTTCACTCTGGGTCTTTTCTAAGATTTAAGTTTGCTTGATTTTGACGCCTGCGGGTTTGTTCTAAAGTGCTTTGGTACTGGTGGGAAACTTTCGCGGGCGTCATTTTATTTTAGATTTTAGATTTTAGATTTTAGATTTTAGAGTTGGGATTGGGGATTTTATATTT
The DNA here is from genome assembly GCF_036701145.1 of Microcoleus sp. Pol17C6. Taxonomy (NCBI): domain Bacteria; kingdom Bacillati; phylum Cyanobacteriota; class Cyanophyceae; order Oscillatoriales; family Microcoleaceae; genus Microcoleus; species Microcoleus sp. Pol17C6. The sequence goes on along the minus strand of NZ_JAUBQH010000046.1, from coordinate 13,047 downwards.
ATATCTTTAAAATTTAATAATTATCGGTAATTAATTGTAGGCGCAACGACTGGTATAAAAGTGCCGATGATCGATCGACCCTCCACCGCCCTAGGGTCAAATTCCATTAATTTTTATTGCGAAATTTTGACAAACAGAGCGAGAATATGTATCGTAAGTGCGGGGTATCTTTTGTATAACTGGAAGAACTTCAGACCTATAGAATAATAGCAACTCTCCCAGGTGCAAGCTATGTCCCCAGAGAAAGCATTAATTCTTGATTTTGCCCAGACAGACGCGATGAAATCGATTCTCCCCCATCCCGCAATCCTGTCAAGTCACGGGGCAAACTGGGAGGGAATTCATGTCGAATATCACCATCAGCCGCCAAGCGAATCCCCCGAACACTGTCTGCAACAGCACAGCATTGGCATGATACTCTCTCCAACTATCGGGGGAGCCAAACTGAACGGGAAACACTACGGTAGCGAACCCTGCCAGAGTGGACAGATTTTTATCGCTGCTGCTGGTACTGATTACCACCCCTATGCAGTCGAAGACCATGAATTTATTGCGATCGCACTAGAACCTACCGATTTCGACAATACAGTTTGCGAATCGACAAATCCCAATCAGATTGAAATTATACCGCACTGGCAAATCCGCGATCCGTTGATTCTCGGCATTGGCTGGGCCCTCAAAACCGAACTCGCATCCGGTGGATTAAACGGTACTCTTTATGTCGATGCCCTGAAAAACGCGCTTTCACTTCATATACTGCACCGCTATTGTGCACAAAAAACCAAGATGCGAGATTTTGAAGGCGGTCTTGATCCTCACAAATTACAAATAGTTATTGACTACATAAATGAGTACATACACAGAGATTTGCACTTAAGTGAACTTGCTAATTTAGTGCAGATGAGTCCTTATTATTTCGGTCGTTTGTTTAAACAATCAATTGGAGTCACGCCCCATCAGTACGTGATTCAGTGCCGGATTGAAAAAGCCAAACAGTTATTGAAAAGGCAAGATTTATCAATAACCTATATCTCGCAGCAAGTCGGGTTTCACGACCAAAGTCACTTTAGCAAGACTTTCAGCAAAATCGTCGGTTTGACTCCTAAGAAATATCGCGTTCAACTTTAATAAAGGTAACACCCGCAGTCTGGCAGGGGTTAAAAACTCCTGCCAGACTGTCGGACTCTCGGACTTACCCAAAGTTTTTGGCATTCTTGAGTTTTTGCATTCACCCACAAGTCCGGCGGGGAATTAATTCCCGGTCTCATAGCGAAAGTCGGTTTCAACCGACTGATCAATCCAATTAAATTATCATCAACACCAGTCCTCTTTGAGAGGACTTTCGCTATGAGACAGGGGTTTTTAACCCCTGGCGGAATATCGGACTCTCGGAATATCGAACTGGCGGAATGTCGGACTCTGGCACTTACTGACTGATCGCACCCGTCAGCGTTGTTACAAATATTCATAAAATTAGGTGAAATTTCGCAAGAAAATTGTATTTTTCGCAAATTTTCCGCAAGAATTTACAATACAGCCGAGCTCGTAATTTTGTAGAGTTGCTCGCATAACATTAACCAGGGGTACCAGCTATGAGCTCTCAAAATCAACAGGCATCTTACGGTCAAATTCCCTTAAGTTTTATTGCAAATGCTGGACAAACAGACCCCAATGTGAAATTCCAGGTAAAAGGCGCCGGTCACAGCATCTATTTCACTCCAAACGAAATTTCTTTCGTCGCTTTCCAGGCACCGAATGAACCGGGGAAGGAAGCAACAAATTCTTCAGTTGTCCGCAGCAGCTTAGCCAACAGCAACCCGAACCCCACAATTTCCGGGCTGGAACAATTGCCGGGAGTTGCTAACTTTCTTTTAGGCGAAGATTCTAGTCAATGGCAGACTAATGTGCCTACTTTTAACGGCGTTGTTTATCAAAACGTCTATCAAGGAATTGACCGCGTTTTCAAAGGCACAGAAGGACAACTTAAGAGCGAGTTTTTAGTTGCACCTTTTGCCGATCCGAGTCAAATTAAGATGAACTATAGTGGTGTTAACGACATCCGCTTGCGTGACGACGGAGCACTGATTTTAGAAACACCGCTAGGTGAATTAATCGATAACGCACCGATCGTTTATCAAGACATCAACGGACAGCGGGTGAATGTTCCCGCAGCTTACAATTTATTAGGAAACAATCAAGTTAATTTTAGTTTGGGATATTTTGACCCCACTCAACCCCTAGTTATTGACCCGGTTTTAGCTTACTCTACTTACCTAGGTGGCAGTGGCGATGGCATAAGCGGCAACGGCAATGACTACGCCAACCGCATGACTGTAGATAGTACAGGTGCGGCTTACATTATTGGCACTACTTTTAACAATTTTACGACTACTCCTGGTGCATTCCAAACTACCCCAGCAGGTAACGCTGATTTCTTAGTTACCAAAATTAACCCCGAAGGAACTGCGTTAGTTTACTCTACTTATATCGGCGGTATTGGCAATGAATACGGTTTTGGGATTGCGGTAGACAGTCAAGGCAATGCTTATTTAACCGGACAAATCGATCCGGGTTATCCAATTACACCGGGTGCTTTTCAACCGACAGCACCTAATTACACTGCTGGGGTAACAAAACTCAATGCAGCCGGCAATGCGTTAGTTTATTCTACCTTTTTAGGCACGAGCACCAGTGGCGCCCTAGGCAACGGCATTGCGGTAGACAGTAGCGGCAATGCTTATGTTACCGGACCGACAGGCGATGGTTTCCCCATCGTCGGAAATTCCTCTCAACCTTACGGAGGCGGAATTGATGCCTTTGTTGCTAAAGTTAATCCCACTGGCAGTGGTTTAGTTTACTCTACTTATATAGGCGGGAGTGCAAGAGAAGATGCCAAAGCTGTTGCCGTAGACAGTGAAGGAAATACCTACATTACCGGAGTTACTTATTCTACTAACTTCCCCACTCGTGGCGCTTTGGATGGTATTAGCCCAAGAGGTGTTCAGTACAAGATTTTGCAGGAGTTCAATAGCAGCAAGTTCGATTCCAATATTAGCAGTCAAGAAGCTTTTGTGACTAGACTGAACAAGGGAGGACAGGTTGACAGTTCTACCTACTTAGGCGGTAACGGCGATGACGAAGGTGTCGATATCGCTGTAAACGGTTCTGGAAACGTCTATATTGTCGGAACTACCAGTTCAACTGATTTTCGTAAATCTCCTCTATATTTAAGTCAACTTCAAGCGGCTAATGCAGGTGGGAAAGATGCTTTCATTACCAAGATTAGCAAAGATTATTTCATTGACAACAACGGTCTTGAGCCTGCCAATTGGGAGAGTAGTTATTCAACTTATTTGGGCGGCAGCGGAGATGAAAGTGGCGTTCGCATTACTGCTGACAGTGCGGGTAATGCTTATGTGGCGGGAAACACTACTTCGACTAATTTCCCGACTAAGAATGCTATTCAAAGTGTCAGCGGTGGCGGGAAAGATGCTTTTGTCACGAAAATAAATTCATCGGGTGAAGCCTTAGTTGATTCTACTTATTTGGGTGGCAGCGGCGACGACAACGGTAGTGGTATTGCGGTGGATGCTTCTGGTGCAGTTTATGTGGCGGGATCTACTACCTCTACTAATTTGCCTACTGCGAATCCTTTGCAAGCGGCTAATGGGGGAGGTGCTTCTGATGCTTTTATTACTAAAATAATTCCTGGCGGGCCGCAGGTAAAGATTGTTGAGTCGGGCGGCAGCACTAATGTAGCTGAAAGCGGCACGACAGATACTTATACAGTTGTGCTAACTAATCAGCCTACTGCTAATGTGGCGATCGCACTCAATACCGACACTCAAATTCAACCTATTGCTGGCATTAGTTTCACTCCAACTAACTGGTTTGTACCGCAAACAGTGACAGTCAGTGCAGTTGAGGATGCAGTAACAGAAACTTCGCCACACAGCGGCCCGATTACTCACACTGCTATCAGTACCGATGCTAGTTATAACGGGGCGAGTGTAAGTTTTACGGTTAATGGCACTGCTGGCAATACCGTCAATGCTAATATTACCGATAACGACACCGCAGGCGTTAGCATTACTCCGAATAACACGATTGCGACGGAAGGCGGTGCAACTGGAAAATATAGCGTTAAATTAAATACTCAACCGACAGCACCTGTTACGATTAACTTGGCTACAGGCAGTGAAATTCAACCAATTACCGCACTTACTTTTACCGCTACTAATTGGAATGTCGAGCAAACTGTAGCGGTGAAAGCAGTTGATGACAATTTAGTTGAAGGAAATCATGCAGGTGCGATCGCCCCTACTGCTACCAGTACCGATACTAACTATAATAGCATGACAATTCCGGCTGTTAGTGTCGCCATTACCGATAATGATACTGCCGATTTCAGCATTGCACCTACGAACATAACTGCTACAGAAGGCGGTGCAAATGGCAGTTACAAAATTCAGCCAACTTCGCAACCAACTGCACCGGTTACTATCAGTTTCAATACTGGCGACAAACTTAATCAGATCGCCACACCTATTACTTTTGATAGCACTAACTGGAATGTTGCGAAAACTGTCACTGTTAGTGCGATCGACGACAATCTAGCACAAGGAACCCACAGCGGCACGATCGCTCACACAGTTACGAGTACCGACGCGAATTATAACGCGAAAGTCATTCCCAATGTGACGGCATCAATTACAGATAACGATAGTCCCGGTATTTCTATTGTGCAATCAGAAGGCGAGACAGCTATTGCTGAAGGCGGTGCAACGGATAGCTACGGCGTACTTCTGACTACCGCACCTACTGCAAACGTCACGATTAATTTTGACACGGGCAGTCAAATTAATGCGATCGCACCTGTCACTTTCACGCCGGATAATTGGAATGTAGCGCAAAATGTCAGTGTTACGGTGATCGATGACAGCATAGCCCAAGGAACCCGCAGCGGCACGATCTCTCACCAGTCTGTCAGTACCGACACTCAGTATAACAACCTGACAATTGCTCCCGTGACTGCCACAATTGCTGATAACGATACAGCAGGCGCGAGTATTTCACCGGAGAGTACAACTGCTACAGAAGGCGGTGTAACAGGCAGTTATACACTCCAGTTAAATTCGCAGCCAACTGCACCAGTTACTATCAGTTTAGATGCGGGAAATCAAATAAGTGCGATCGCACCGATTACCTTCGACTCTACTAACTGGAATGTAGCGAAAGCAGTCACAGTAACGGCTACAGATGATACGGTTGTGGAAGGAAATCATGCGGGGGCGATCGGACATACGGTTACGAGTACCGATACGAAGTATAACGGAGTTGCAATACCGACTGTCAATGTCGCCATTACCGATAACGACACTGCGCCGACACCAACACCTCCGTTACCAACACCAACACCGACACCAACACCTCCGTTACCAACACCAACACCGACACCAACACCTCCGTTACCAACACCAACACCAACTCCAACACCTCCGTTACCAACACCAACACCAACTCCAACACCTCCGTTACCAACACCAACACCAACTCCAACACCTCC
>NZ_JAUBQH010000046.1:0-7381 GCF_036701145.1 Microcoleus sp. Pol17C6 | reverse complement strand
GTTACCAACACCAACACCAACACCAACACCTCCGTTACCAACACCAACACCAACACCAACACCAACACCAACACCAACACCTCCGTTACCAACACCAACACCAACTCCAACTCCAACACCTGCTGGAATTACCGTTAATCTTACAAGTGGATTAATCACCACAGAAGCAGGCCAAACAGCAACATTTAATGTTCAACTCAACACCTTAAACATCCCACCTAGTGGCGATGTGAAAATAGATTTAGCAAGTTCCAATACAGCAGAAGGAACAGTTTCCCCGCAATCGCTTACCTTCAACTCTACGAATTGGAATCAGCCGCAAACAGTAACGGTAACAGGCGTTGACGACTTTGCTATTGACGGCGATCAAGCTTACACCATTGTTACTAGCCCTGCTGTCAGTACGGATAACAGATTTAACGGATTAAATGCGTCCGATGTCGCTGTCACCAATAACGATAATGACAGCAATATCCCAGCACAAGACTTAGCTGCAAACACATCAGCTACAGCCCGTACAATCAATGCAAGTTCCGCTCTCAGAAACTACAGTGATTCAGTAAGTAGTAACGATCCCGATTACTACAAATTCACGATCGGTGCTGACAATGACTTCAACTTGTCAGTCAGCGGATTTACGGGAGATATTAATCTTGAATTGCTTGACAGCAATCAAAATGTCATCTCAACTGCAATAAGTTCTGGCGCTGGCTCAAAATTAATTAACCGCATTTTGGAACACGGCACTTACAGCCTTCGAGTTTCTTCAGTTAATAGCGCCGAGACTCCATACAATTTGAATTTGTCGGCTGTACCTCGTCTTGCAGGTGTCACAACTACAGGATATGAAGGCCCTGCCGTCACAAATCCGCAGTCAAATTCAATTAGCAGAAACTTGGTGGCTGGCATCAACAATGTTCTAGCCAATAACAATCTATCCAATTCCCTGCTCGATAGCAATTTCCTCGATACACTGCTGTTTGGTGATATTGGCGGCAACAGTAATGTATCCAGTTTCGCTAATAACTTCCTGCCAGCAGACTTTTCTGGTGGTTTTGACGGCAGCGGCAACGACCCCTTTCCCTTTCATGAGACTTCTGCTAGTGTATCCAGCGCGCAAATAAATCTGGACAAATTCCGCGCCACACCGCGTTTTTCCGGTATTGACGGCAGCGGTTTCTCTGTAGCGGTATTAGACACTGGCATCAACTTAAACCACCCATTCTTTGGTCCTGACAGCGACTCAAACGGCATCAGCGATCGCATCGTTTATAACTACGATTTTGCCGAGGGTGACGCAGATGCAAGCGACAAAGACGGACACGGATCGAACATTGCCAGCATTATTGCCTCCGAAGATCCAACCTATACGGGAATGGCTCCTGGGGCGAAGATTATCGACCTCAAGGTCAGAAAAGATATTATACCTGCTGATGGTAGTGACGAAATTAATAAGTTTCCGTATGTTGAACAAGCTTTGCAGTGGGTATTGCAAAATGCAGATACTTACAACATTGCCAGCGTTTGTATGGCATTCGGCAGCGGTGAAAATTTTCCCACCAGTCAAACTTCACTCTACGGTATTGGAGATGAACTGGCAGCATTAGCCGCAAAGAATATAATTGTTGTCTCTTCATCAGGCAATCGTTACTACCCGTACCAGAAAGATCCTAATCAGCTTCCAGGTGTAAACTACCCTTCAGCCGATCCGAATTCGCTGTCGGTTGGCGCGGTATACAATTCCGACATTGGTTATTCCTCTTTGGGAGGTTATTTTGCGAATAAGCCTGGTGAAAATAATGGGGAGTCTGTAATAGCTAACACCACCGCTGCGGATCGGATTGCTCCTTTTTCTCAGCGTAACGGGCAATTAACCACAGTTTTTGCTCCAGGAGCACCTATCACTGGGGCTGGCAAAGATGGCGATATAAACGAGAGAAGCACCTATCACGGTACCAGTCAAGCTACAGCCCACATTAGCGGCATAGCAGTATTAGCACAACAGTTAGCACAGCAAGAATTAGGCCGCAAACTGACGCCAACAGAGTTCGCTAATCTTTTGAAACAAACAGGTGTCACTATCAATGACGGCGACGATGAAGACGACAATGTTAACCATACCGGTCTTGATTTCAAGCGCGTCGATGTGCTGGCTTTGGGTCAAGGTATTGTTAATAATCACCCGCCGGTGTTAAACTACGGCTATACAACAACTCCGTGGCATTTCCAGAACTTGCGAGTCAGCAATGGCAGGAATTTCAACTACACCTTTCCGACAAATACTTTTACAGATCCCGATCCGGGAGATAGCCTCACCTACTCAGCCACTTTAAAAAATGGTGAAGCTTTACCGTATTGGCTGACTTTTAACCCGAATAACCGCACCTTCCAAGGAACAATTCCAGGGGAGCGAAATTTGGAAATAAAATTAACAGCAACGGACACATCGGGGGCAACTGCAAGTGATGTCATTTTAATGAAACTATCCAACTTTGGTGCTGTCATTGACGGTTATATCTCCGGTGCGACTCTCTTCTTAGATGCCAACAAAAACGGTATCCTTGATGCCGGGGAACCATCAACTACTACTGACTCTAACGGTGAATATTACCTCGATATTCCCTTCGAGACTTTTGACAAAAATCAGAATGGCGAAATTGACTCATCAGAAGGTAATTTAGTTGCTTTTGGAGGCACTGACACCGCCACCGGCTTACCCCTAGAAACACCAGTCACTGCACCACCAGATTCTACTGTTGTCACCCTCTTAACCAGCTTAGTCGCTGACTTAATCGACAAAGGAGTTGCACCGGAAACAGCACAATCTCTGGTCAAATCTGCTCTAGCAATTCCCGCTGAATTTGACCTGACTAACTTCGACCCCCTAGCAGCCATTAACAACAATTTACCGGGCGGTTTCCAAGTCTTATCACAAATGGTGAAAGTCCAAAATTTCATCACTCAAACAGCAGCTTTGATTGACGGTGCTTCCAGTGCAGCCAATACCGATATTGTCAAGGCTGTTGTCAGTTCAATTACGACTCCAATTGCATCGGGTACGGTTTTAAACATGAGTTCTTCAGCAGCTTTAGAACCAATAATTCAGCAAGCTGTTGCTAACATTCAACAGTTTGACCCTAGTTTCAATATCCAAAAACTATTACCAGTTGTTCCGGAAGCTGCGACAGTAATGGCAACAGCAAATCAGCGCATTGACCAACTTGTCTCCAACCCCACAGGAACATCAATTACTCAAGCTGTCGCCCGCGTCCAACAAGTAGCTTTGGGCGCAACAACTCAAGACTTCAAAGCAGTCGGTGCGGGAAATAAGACAATTTCCCAGGTAGTTACTGACAATACTGGTGCTGCTTTAGATACCAAAATTCAAGCTGTGACATTACCTGCTGGGATTGCAACTCCTGTTGTCAGTGGCGACGCGGATTTGGGCAGCAATTCTCCCGATCGAATTCTCGGTACCAGCGGCGACGATATCCTGACTGGCGACAGCAGCAATAATGTTTTGATGGGCATGAGGGGCAATGATTCTCTCGATGGTGCTTTGGGTAATGACACTCTGTTCGGCGGCAAAAGTAGCGATACTTTGCTTGGAAGTAGCGGTGATGATGCCTTGTTTGGCAACCGGGGTGCTGACATTTTAAACGGCGGCGATGGCAACGATATTCTGCTAGGAGGTAATGGTGATGATTTGCTGACTGGGGGTTTTGGAAATGATAGTTTGACAGGAGGTGATGGCAACGATCGCTTCTTGCTCTCTAGCAATTCGGGTATCGATATTATCTTGGATTTTGAAGACGGAAAAGATTTGCTTTCTCTAGGCAACAATCTTACTTTCTCGCAACTGTCACTTACTCAAGAAAACAGTACAACTTTCATCCGTTCCTCAGTAAACGGAGAAATTTTAGCTGCTCTCAATGGGGTATCCTCCACTCTAATTAATGTCGCCGATTTTGGCTCTATCTAATAGCCATATTCCTGGACGCATAAGTACCAAAGAAACCGGGTTTTTTGCCCGTTTCAAGGGCTGTAACGAAGTTTTATCGTCAAAAACCAGGTTTCTGACCACCCGTGCGTCAGTCCCGATCGAGTAGTAGTGTATCCACCATGAGGTTTTTGATATGAATGAAGATTCCCAACCCATGTTTTTTCCTGTTTCTCGGCTTAAGTTGTTAGTGATGTCCCTAGTAACCTTCGGACTCTATCAAACTTTTTGGTTTTATAAAAACTGGCAGCTATTCAAAGCCGCAACAGGAAGAGACATTAGCCCCTTTTGGAGAGCTTTTTTCAGCGGTATTTTTTTCTACCCCTTACTCAGAGAAATTAGGAGTTGGGCTAAATCGTACTGTGTTGCTCCCAATTTTAGTCCCTTTATGCTGACTATTGCTTGGATTGGGCTTTTGCAGTGTGTCCGACTGCCAAAACCATACTTGCTAGTGAGCTTTTTCTCTATAATAGCTTTGCTTCCCGTTCAAGAGAATGTGAATAAATTGAACTGTGTAGCAGCACCAAACCACAATCCTAACAGTCGATTTTCGGCATGGAATATAGCAACAATCGCTGTGGGAGGCAGCCTGACTGTACTTGCGATCGTCGGGACACTGATGCCAGCAACTTAGGTGTGATTTGCATCAGTTTCATAACTCCAAACATCAAAAATTACTTGTCAATTCAGAGGTAAATCAATCATGTCTACATTCAGCACCGCAACCAACTTCCCTGTCGGCACAAACCCCAATTCCGTTGTTGTTGGAGACTTTAACAAAGACGGCAAACCAGATATCGCCACATCTAACAGCTCTGGCGTCTCGATCCTGTTGGGAACTGGCACAGGTGACTTTGGCACTGCCACCAACTTTAATGCTAACTCTCCCGGAGCTCTGGCATTAGGGGACTTTAACAGCGACGGTAACCTGGATATAGTCACACTGTCGCTTAGCAACAGCGGAGCATTGGAGTTTCCCACTTACCGGGCAGATATCCTTTTGGGCACAGGTACAGGCAGCTTTGGGGCTCCTACTCAATTAAATAGTGCTCAAATCCGGCAACTGTCTGTCGTCGCGGGAGACTTTGATGCTGACGGCAAGCTAGACCTAGTTAGGGCAAACAGTGGATCTGGCAGCGTATCGATTGAGTTTGGGAATGGTACAGGCAGCTTTAATAATGCTCCTGCTAACTTCGATCCGGGGCCGTTTATACCATCTGGAGGCCCCCTTGGGGGTGGTTCTTATACTAACACTTTTAAAAGTGATTTTAATGTGGGGACAAATCCGCAGTCTGTCGTCACGGGAGACTTTAATGCTGATGGTAAGCTAGACATAGCTACGGCAAACAGTGGATATAACAACGTATCGATCCTGTTGGGGACAGGCACTGGCAGCTTTGGAAATGTTACTAACTTTAATGTGGGGACAAGTCCCTATTCTGTTACAGTTGGAGACTTTAACAGTGATAACAAGTCAGACTTAGCTGTAGCAAACAGTGGATCTAACAACGTATCGATCCTGTTGGGAAATGGTACGGGCAGTTTTGGGGCTGCTACTAATTTTAATGCGGGGACAAGTCCCTATTCTGTTACAGTAGGAGACTTTAACAGCGATAACAAGTCAGACTTAGCTGTAGCAAACAGCGGATCTAACAATGTATCAATCCTGTTGGGAGATGGTACGGGCAGTTTTTCGACTTCTACTAATTTTGGGGCGGGGACAACTCCGTATTCCGTTGCTGCGGGGGATTTTAACGCTGACGGCAAGACAGACTTAGCTACGGCAAACAACCAATCTAATAACGTCTCGGTTCTACTGAATCTGGCGGCAAATTTCGGTGCAGCTAACTATAGCGCAATCGAAGGAAGCACCGATACCGTAGTTAATGTACCCGTAACTCTCAATGCTACTCCTGCTGTCGATGTTACAATCCCGATCGCACTTAACCCCAGCAGCACAGCAACCCAAAATTCAGACTACACTTCACCTACCACTGTTACATTCCCCGCAGGTACTAACACCCTAACTCAGAATATTGCAGTCACTGTCAAAGCTGACAATATCCCAGAAAATGCCGAAACAGCGGTGTTCGACCTTGGCACAATTACTGACGGGATTGCAGGTACAACAAAGCAAACAACGCTAACTATTGCTGCCAATGATGCCATAGATTACACTATTGCTGCCGCTACTGCCAGCATCGCCGAAGGCAACAGCGGCAAAACTGCTGTTACTTTTACCGTGACTCGCAGCGGCGGTATCGATGCTGCCAGCAGTGTAAATTATGCAATTGCAGGAACTGCTACAAACAGCAGCGATTACAATAATATCGGCGGTACTTCCGGCGCAACTGGCGTTACTGGTACGGTTAATTTCGCTGCGGGCGAGACATCGAAAACCATTACTTTCGATGTGTTGGGCGATGCCATAATTGAACCGGAGGAAACTATTACTGTTACTCTGTCAAATCCGGTTGCGCCCGGCCCGACTCCGACTATTACGACTGCTGACGCTACAACTACGATCGGTAATGATGACACTGCCGGAGTCACCGTCAATCCTGCCAGCGGATTAGTGACGACAGAAGCAGGCGACAGCGCTACATTTACCGTTAAACTTAACAGTCAACCCAGTGCTAATGTTAGCATTGATTTGAGCAGTTCCAATCCCGCCGAAGGAACAGTTTCTAGCAATAGTTTAACTTTCACGCCTGCGAACTGGAATCAACCGCAAACGGTAACGGTGACAGGTGTTGACGACAGCGTTGCTGATGGCAGTAAAACTTACAATATTGTCACTGCTGCGGCTGTCAGTACCGATACTAATTACAGCAATCTCAATCCCGATGATGTCAGCGCCAGCAACAGCGATAATGAAACTCCTGGCATTACGATTAATCCTGCCAGCACGAATGCAACGGAAGGCGGTGCAACTGGAAGTTACAGTGTTCAGTTAAATAGTCAACCAACAGCACCTGTTACGATTAACTTAGCTACAGGCAGTCAAATTCAACCAATTACCGCACTTACTTTTACAGCGAATAATTGGAATGTTGCTCAAACTGTTGCAGTTGCTGCGGTTGATGACAATTTAGTTGAAGGAAATCATGCAGGTGCGATCGACCATACTGCTACCAGTACCGATACTAACTATAACAGCATCACAATTCCGGCTGTTAGCGTCGCGATTACTGATAACGACAATACGCCAACACCAACTCCTGCGTTACCGACACCAACGCCTGCGTTACCGACACCAACGCCTGCGTTACCGACACCAACGCCTGCGTTACCGACACCAACGCCTGCGTTACCGACACCAACGCCTGCGTTACCGACACCAACGCCTGCGTTACCGACACCAACGCCTGCGTTACCGAC
>NZ_JAUBQH010000130.1:0-3807 GCF_036701145.1 Microcoleus sp. Pol17C6 | reverse complement strand
GGGATTTTAAAATCCCAAAAGCCTTTCGACCCCAATTATTTGACTGCTACCCCTTGACAGGTCAAGACAGTATCTACCAGGTAAATAAATCAACCTTGCAAAACTTCAATTAAAGCATTGCCCATTGCCCGACAGCCGACGAGTTTCATGCCTTCCGACATGATATCACCAGTGCGATAACCCCGATCCAAAACTTCTACAACTGCTTGCTCGATTTTATTAGCAGCTTCCGGCTGATTTAAGGCGTAGCGCAGCATCATTGCCGCACTCAAAACTTGGGCGATGGGATTTGCTTTATCTTGTCCAGCGATGTCTGGTGCGGAACCGTGCACGGGTTCAAAAACTCCCGGCCCGCTTGCTCCCAAACTAGCAGAAGGCAGCATCCCAATACTACCAGTTAGCATCGCCGCCGCATCGGAAAGAATGTCGCCGAATAAATTGCCCGTGACAATTGTATCGAACTGTTTCGGCCAGCGAATTAACTGCATTGCTGCGTTGTCAACGTAGAGGTGAGAAAGTTCGACATCAGGGTATTCTGAAGAAAGGGCAATAATACGATCGCGCCACAGTTGCGAAACATCCAAAACATTCGCTTTATCAACGGAACACAGCCTTTTCCCGCGCTTCCTAGCCGTCTCAAAAGCGACTCGCCCGATTCTGTCAATTTCCGACTCGGTGTAAGCCATCGTATTGACACCGCGTTTTTCGCCTGTTTCCGTCTCAAAAATGCCTTTCGGTTTCCCAAAATAAATTCCGCCTGTGAGTTCGCGGATGACCATAATATCCACGCCTTCGACAACTTCCCGTTTCAAACTAGAAGCATCAACCAATTGCGGTAAAATAGTCGCCGGACGCAAATTTGCAAACAATCCCAATCCGGCGCGCAGTCCTAATAATCCCGTTTCCGGCCGCTGTTCGCGGGGCAAATTATCCCACTTGTAACCGCCAATTGCTGCCAACAATACTGCATCGCAGTTGCGGCATTTTTCCAGTGTTTCTTCGGGTAGCGGATTGCCTGTTGCGTCAATAGCAGCGCCGCCCATTAAAGCTTCTTGAAATTCAAAGCCGATGTCCAATTGTTGGCCGACAAGTTTCAGGACATCTACCGCCACAGCGATAATTTCAGGGCCGATGCCGTCTCCTGGTAAAAGAGTGATGCGGTAGTTTTGAGTCATATCGATTTAGGAGTTTTGATTTGAGATTTGAGATTGAGAGTTAATGGGAATTCTTTGGAAATGCCAGACATTCTCACAAGGCTATAATCATATCAGGATAAGCAACCTCAGAATTCATTATGACATTCCCGACTTACCCGCCTGCTCAAGCTGAACCGCCTTTAGACCCCCGGCAGAGTTTGCCAACAATGTATGATTTACCTAGCGAAGACCCAAAGGAGCCCGGTTTGCCAGATACATTTCATTTAGATCAGCCGCAACTCTTGGAATTCACGTTTTTGCCGCCTGGATGGGATGCGGAACAAGTCTTTACAGCGAGTGACCTAAATTTGTATTACGATGCAACACAACCGCGCTGGCATAAACGCCCGGATTGGTTTGCTGCGGTGGGTGTGCCAAGGCTTTATCAAGGGCGCGATATGCGTTTGAGTTATGTAGTTTGGCAAGAACGGGTAAATCCGTTTGTGGTGGTGGAATTGCTATCGCCGGGAACTGAAGATGAAGATTTAGGGCGGACTGTTCAGCAAGCTGGGGAACCGCCGACTAAGTGGCAAGTTTATGAACAAATTTTGCGGATTCCTTACTATTTTGTGTTCAGTCGCTACACGGATGAATTGCGAGCTTTTCATCTTGTAGGAGGCCACTATGAACCTGCAGAATTAATTGATGGGCGGTTATTTATTCCTGAGTTGCAGTTGAGTTTAGGTTGGTGGCAAGGCAGTTATAAGAGTATGAATCGGTTGTGGTTGCGGTGGTTTACGGCCCAAGGAGGGTTGATTTTGAGTCCGGGTGAAAGAGCAACGGCGGCGGAACGGCAACTGATAGAATCTCAACAGCAACTCATAGCATCTCAACAGCGAGAGGAAAGACTAGCGGCGCGGTTGCGGGAACTAGGCATCGATCCTGAACAGTTGGTTTAATAGTTCTCGTACCCAGGCGTGGTGAAACCCGGTTTCTTCCTTCTATTTCTCGTGACTCGTCCCAAAACTCGTAGAAACCGGGTTTCTAGCCCCCATGCGTAATTCTTGCTTGAGTATTCCAAAAGCCCGATAGCCCATAACCCCTTTTCAACTCCTCGAATCCGCGCAACACGAGTGAAATAAAATAAAAACAGTTCGATCACACGCACGTACAAAAAAATCGGCAAGGAGTCGCACCAGTGGCAGAGGGCGAAGGCATACCAACATCAGCACAGATTGATTCTCGGGACTATTCTTGGGCCTTTTGGCCGGTCGTCCCCCTTTATCCCTACAGCAAGCGGCGCACCATCCGCAAGGAAATAGTTAAAGATACAATCTGGACTTTTGACCAACTACAAGGCATTTTTTACGTTGTCGTCCCGATTCGGATGACAGTAATTAAATTAGAACCCGAAGGCCTTCTCGTCTACGCCCCCGTGGCACCGACTCCTGAGTGCATCCGCTTGGTAAAAGAGTTAGTAGCAGAGCACGGCGAGGTGAAGTACATCCTGCTGACAACGGTTTCCGGCATCGAGCACAAAGTTTTTGTCGGCCCCTTTGCGAGGTGTTTTCCCGAAGCGCAGGTGTTTGTCGCCCCGCAGCAGTGGAGTTTTCCCGTGAATTTGCCGCTGAGTTGGCTGGGTTTGCCGGCGAAACGCACGTCTGTACTGCCCTTTGACAGCAGCAACACGCCCTTAGCCGATCAATTTGACTGGGCAATTCTCGGCCCCCTCGACCTCGGTTTGGGCAGATTTGCTGAAGTTGCGTTATTTCACAGGCGATCGCGCACGCTGATGTTAACAGATTCCGTGGTTTCGATTCCCGAAAATCCGCCCGCGATCGTCCAACTCGACTCGTACCCGCTGCTGTTTCACGCCAAAGACAGCGCCTCGGACACCGTGGCAGACACCCACGAAAATCGGCGCAAAGGGTGGCAGAGAATCGCCTTATTTGCCATGTATTTTAGCCCCAGCGTGTTGGAAGTGCCGCCGTGGTCGGAGGTATTTGCCAGCGCGCGCCAAGCGCCAGAACGCTCTAGGAAAGCTTATTTCGGGTTGTATCCGTTCAAGTGGAAAACAGATTGGGTGCGATCGTTTGACGCTTTGCGGGGAGGAGGGCGGTTGTTTGTGGCGCCGATTTTGCAGACATTGATTCTCAACCGCGCGCCGAGGGAAACTCTCGATTGGGTGGATAAAGTGGCGAGTTGGGACTTTCAAAAGATTGTACCTTGTCACTTCGATAGTGCGATCGACTCCCAGCCGCGTGAATTTCGCCAAGCATTCTCGTTTCTGGAAAAACACTCGCCTGTTAATTCTTTACCCGAAGACGATTTTAAATTGCTCAGGCAGATTGATGCGGGTTTGAATAAAACCGGTTTGGTTCCGCCTGCGAAAGAGAAGGTTTAATCTTACATCTTGCACCTTTCTTAAGAACAGGCAAGATGCCTGTTCCACAAAACTCAATGTTATTGTGGAACGGGCATCTTGCCCGTTCCTAAACAGGTAATTAAGAAGGGTGCAACATCTCAGTTTAATCTTATACCAAGTTGCGTTCAGACGTACAATCATGAGTGATACCAAGTTGGGGTATAAACCGTAATTCCATGAATAAGAAAAACTTTTTGCTGGTACTCTGTCTGTTGCTACCAAGCCTAGTCATAGGCTGCAAGCAGC
>NZ_JAUBQH010000045.1:0-54939 GCF_036701145.1 Microcoleus sp. Pol17C6 | reverse complement strand
CGGTACGTGAGCTGGGTTCAGAACGTCGTGAGACAGTTCGGTCCATATCCGGTGCAGGCGCAAGAAGATTGAGAGGATTCCTCCCTAGTACGAGAGGACCGGGAGGGACGCACCGCTGGTGTACCTGTTATCGTGCCAACGGTAAACGCAGGGTAGCCAAGTGCGGAGTGGATAACCGCTGAAAGCATCTAAGTGGGAAGCCCACCTCAAGATGAGTCTTCTCATGGAGTTATCCAGTAAGGTCACGGGCAGAACACCCGTTGATAGGCGTTAAGTGGAAGTCCTGAGAGGGATGAAGCTGAGGCGTACTAATAGACCGAGGGCTTGACCTCTGTTTCCACATGGTAATCATGATGACTTAATTCTGTGCAGTCTTCAGCGTTTTTCTCCCTGACAACTTTTTGCTTATTAAACGCCCATGTGGCGAAGATATTTGACCCGTCACTGCATCTCGAAAATATTTCGATGCTTGCGATTATATTTGACATTACACAGCCTCTTCTGAGCTTCAGATAGGGGCTTTGTTGTTTTTGCTGATTAAGTTGCCATACCTGTTAAACTAATTTCGATCGCCCTCAACACGATTTGATGCTATGTGGGACAAAATTGCCGCACAGATCTGTGAAACAACCGGAGAAACATTTTCTCTCGACAATCGACGTTCTGTCAGCGGTGGCTGCATCAATCAAGGCTATTGTATCAGCAGCAGTTCCCGCGCTTACTTCGCGAAAATCAATCAAGCTTCCCAAGTGCCGATGTTTGAAGCTGAAGCGCTGGGTTTGCAGCAAATGGGGGAAACCCAGACGATTCGAGTACCTCAGCCGATTTGCTGGGGAACTGAGGGGAATTCAGCTTATATTGTGCTGGAATGGCTGGATTTGGGAGGACGCGGGGGCGATCGAGCTTGGGAAGAAATGGGGCGAAAACTCGCCGCAATGCACAAATACACCCCCCCCAACCCCCCCTTGCTAAGGGGGAAAGAAGAGCCTAATTCGGGCTTGTGGAGGGGAGTTTTTGGGTGGGATATTAATAATACGATCGGCTCAACTATACAAATTAATAATTGGACAGCAAACTGGGCAGAATTTTGGGCAGAACATCGGATTGGTTATCAGTTAAAATTGGCTAGGCGTCGGGGCGGTCATTTTCCACAAGGGGAACGTTTATTAGAGATGATTCCTGAATTGTTAGCTGGTTATGAACCTCAACCCTCGCTAGTGCACGGAGATTTGTGGGGGGGAAATGCGGGGGTGACATCTGCGGGGGAACCGGTGATTTTTGACCCGGCGGCATATTTTGGAGATAGAGAAGTTGATCTTGCGATGACTGAGCTATTTGGTGGATTTCCGGCGCAGTTTTACCGGGGATATAATCAGGTTTGGCCTTTGGATTCAGGGTATGAAGAACGCAAAACTCTTTATAATCTGTATCACATTTTAAATCATTTTAATTTGTTTGGTGGGAGTTACGACTCCCAGGCGAATCAAATGATTAATCGAATTTTGGGTTAGTTAATAATCTTTTTTTTTAAAAGTGCAGCTACACGCAGATAAACGCGGATTTAAGGTTTATCTGCGAGGGATGCAAGTTTATTTTTGCTTAGCGGCAGCTTTTTTCTTTGCCTCTTTTTCGGCTTTTTTAGCCGCTTTTTCTGCTTCAATTTTTGCTAACTTGGCTAGCTCTTTTTCTTCAGCTATTTTATCGAGATAGTAGTGGTAATCTCCCAAATAAGGGCGAAACTCTCCGTCCCGAATCTCGACTATTTTGTTAGCAACTTGGGAGATGAAATAGCGATCGTGCGAAACGATAATTACCGTACCGTCATAATTCTGAATCGCTTCTTCCATCATCTCTTTCGCCGGAATGTCGAGGTGATTGGTCGGTTCGTCCAAAATTAGCAAATTCACGGGAGTCAACAGCATTTTTGCTAAAGCCAGACGGGCTTTTTCTCCGCCGCTCAAAGCGCCGACTTGTTTGAATACTGTTTCGCCGGTAAACAAGAACCGCCCCAACAAAGTCCGAACTTCTTCATTTTTCCAGTCCGGTACTTCGTCGTGAATGGTTTCCATCACGGTTTTATTCAAATCTAAGGCTTCTGCCTGATTCTGTTCAAAGTAACCGGGGATGACGTTGTGACCTCCCAATTTGACTGTACCTTCAGAAGGCTTTTCTAAACCCATAATCAGGCGCAGCAGGGTTGATTTGCCCGCGCCGTTGGGGCCGAGGAAGGCAATACGATCGCCCCTTTCAATTAACAAGTCGGCTCCCAAGAATAGGATTTTTTCGCCGTAGGTATGCACCAAATCTTCAATTATTGCTACTTCGCGGCCGCTGCGGGGTGCGGGGGGAAAGCGGAAATGCAAAGTTTTTAATCCGCCTGTGGGGGCTTCGATGCGTTCGATTTTGTCTAACTGTTTCTCCCGGCTTTTGGCTTGGGTGCTGCGAGTGGCGCTGGCGCGGAATTTTTCTACGAATGCTTGCTGTTTTTCGAGTTCTTTTTGCTGGCTTTCGTAGGCGCTGAGTTGGGCTTCTCTGGCTTCTGCTTTTTGCAGCAGGTAGGAGGAGTAGTTGCCAAGGTAAGTGCTGGAAACACCGCGTTCAGTTTCGACGATTTGAGTGCAGAGCCGATCGAGAAATTCTCGGTCATGGGATACGATTACCATTGGGGTTGTCAGCCCTTTGAGGTAAACTTCCAGCCATTCGATGGTTTCTAAGTCTAGGTGGTTGGTAGGTTCGTCTAGTAGGAGGATGTCGGGTTTTTGGAGGAGAATTTTGCCCAAACTCATCCGCATTTGCCAGCCGCCGCTGAAGGCGCTGACTAATCGATCGCCGTCTTCGGGTTCAAATCCGATTTCGGGCAGAATTTTCTCGATTTGGGCTTCTAAACCGTAGCCGTTTAAGCCTTCAAATTGCCGTTGCAGCCGATCCATTTTGTGGATCAGTTCGTCGAGATTTTCTGGGGAGGAGTTTTCCAAGTCTCGATGGACTTGCATTAGGGATTCATGGACTTCGTTGGCTTCGCTGAAGGCACGCCAAAATTCTTCTTTGACGGTGCGAGTCGGATCTACTTCAAATTCTTGGGAGAGGTAGGCGATGTGCAAGCTGGCGGGGCGAATAACTTCGCCGGCGGTGGGTTCGATTTCGCCGGCGATGATTTTGAGTTGGGTGGATTTACCGGCACCGTTAACGCCGACTAAGCCGATGCGATCGCCCGGTTTGACTTCCCAGGTGACATCTTTGAGTACGACGCCTGTGGGGTAAATTTTACTGATGTGTTCGAGTCGCAGCATTGTTGTGGGGACTGGGGAAGGGCAGGTTTAGCGGCGGATGGGATGCCGGCGCTGAGGTCGAGTTAATCTTAACAAATTTTAATTATATTTAGCGTATTGCCAGATTTTGATTTGGTAGGAGTTACGCGAAGAAACGGGGTTTCTATGAAAAATCGCAGATTCTGGGCTAGAGATATAGGAAGAAACCCGGTTTCTGGCCTCGATGTGGATTCAGGACTATTTGGGTGGGGCGATTGGGCGATCGTGTTGTTTCAGATTGAATTTCTCGAATAATGGTTGAGACTTCTGCACATTATAATAGTCAGTGTCAACCTCGATCGCAAAAGAGAGCGATCCTGCCAGCAAGAGACATTTATCATCAAGTTGTCAAACAGGCTCTGATTAAGGCTGGCTGGACAACTACCCAAGATCCGTATCCCTTGGCTTGGGCGAAGATAAACCTATCGATCTTGGTGCCGAACAGCTATTAGCTGCTGAGAACAACTATCGCAAGATAGCCGTTGAAGTTAAAAGTTTTATCCGAGAGTCTAGAATTGCCGATTTAGAGAAAGCTTTGGGTCAATATACTCTTTACTATGACATCTGAAAACGGACGTAATCAGAAAGACAACTGTATCTTGCAATTCTACTAACTGCTTTAACAGAGCTTTTTCAATGATCAAAATTTATTCAGATATGGCTAGAAAATAGTTGTCTCAATTGGGTTGTTTTTCACGCCAAAATAGAGGAAATATTACAAGGAATAGCTTAAATAATTTTCGCCAACTTGTTAATAAATTAAGAAAAAACAACTTAAGGAATTACTCAGGTTAGGGTATGGCTCGATAATTCCATTAGGCCAAAAATTCGTCAAAAACAATTTGCCTAGTATTTTTGAAATTATCAGCCACCTTTCGACCAGTTTTATAAACTTTGTTAAGAATATTTACAGCTACAAATAGTCCGGTTTTACTGTGAGTTTTTTCCACGAGAACTTTGACTAATTCTAAACTTGTAAAAATTCATCCTTGACAAGCCCTGGTAATATGAGGAAAAAGTCGATGTTCTCTGGGAGTATAGCAAGTCTATTTGAGTCGTGAAGGTAGAACAACCTGAAACGCTTGTGATGATTGAATCGATTGTTGACGAATCAAATGGTTTTGCTATATATTTAGATGTATAAGGAGGGTAATGAGCAATTTTGATCTCAATTACTATTTCATTAACTAATTTTTGGAAATCTTATTTGAAAATATAATTATTAGCATTATAACTACCACCATCACATTTTGTCAAGATAGAATTGTCTTGACGAGCGCGGTTGATGTGATCGACGCCTAACGGCATCAAAGGTTATTTCAGAGAACTTGCGTGGGGGAAAGTGCGATCGCTTGGGCGTGATCAACGCCTAACGGCATCAAAGGTTATTTCAGGCCCAAGGGTGAAGTCCTGAAAGTACGGTTTGCTTGGTGATCAACGCCTAACGGCATCAAAGGTTATTTCAGATTGATGTAAAGGTTGCGATCGCCTTAACAGCTTTTCTTAGTGATCAACGCCTAACGGCATCAAAGGTTATTTCAGGCCTTCAACGTTGCAGACATTTCCTTCTCTGTTTTGTGATCAACGCCTAACGGCATCAAAGGTTATTTCAGGGCAATCTTTCTTGTATTGCTCGTATCCGTAAGCGTGATCAACGCCTAACGGCATCAAAGGTTATTTCAGAGTGCGTAACTTACTTGGATAGTAGATTCAGCGCAGTGATCAACGCCTAACGGCATCAAAGGTTATTTCAGATCAGATCCCAAATACCGAGAACCCAAGCCTTAGTGATCAACGCCTAACGGCATCAAAGGTTATTTCAGAACTTGCGGCATCGGCGTTACCCAAGAAGTCACCAAGTGATCAACGCCTAACGGCATCAAAGGTTATTTCAGCGGCCGCTGAGATTGCTGCATGAGTAATTGCCATGTGATCAACGCCTAACGGCATCAAAGGTTATTTCAGACAACGGCAAAGCGGCCGACAAACTGGATGGAGAGTGATCAACGCCTAACGGCATCAAAGGTTATTTCAGCAAGGTTTTTGCCCTTCCTCTCCCCAAGTTTCGATGTGATCAACGCATAACGGCCTCAAAGGTTATTTCAGATGGTTACAGACCGCAATACAACACGCGGCATACCTTGTGATCAACGCCTAACGGCATCAAAAGTTATTTCAGATTGGGTTTCAGGTTTTCCGTCCTTGAAAGTCTGGTGATCAACGCCTAACGGCATCCAAGGTTATTTCAGTGAAGAAGTGGCTTGCCCTTGCATTACTTCTGCCGAGTGATCAACGCCTAACGGCATCCAAGGTTATTTCATAATCATGCAGCACGAAGCTGAGAATTGCGGGCTGAAGTGATCAACGCCTAACGGCATCAAAGGTTATTTCAGCGTCTTTTTTGACCAAGCGTTGATGAAAGTACGGTTCGTGATCAACGCCTAACGGCATCAAAGGTTATTTCAGCAACTGCCTTCCTTTCTATATGGGCCTATTAGTCCGTGATCAACGCCTAACGGCATCAAAGGTTATTTCAGGACGAATTTAGTTTGTGGCCCAACGGAGTGCTCGAGTGATCAACGCCTAACGGCATCAAAGGTTATTTCAGGCCGATCGCCCAACCCCTTAAAGAATAAACCGTCGAAACTATTTTTGCAAGCACCTTGCCCGACTAAATCCTTAAAACCTCCTTCCAACATCAAAGCAGTTCGATCGCAGTGATCAACGCCTAACGGCATCAAAGGTTATTAGTAGGCCGATCGCCTAACCCCTTCCACAATAGACCCTCCCAGCCATTTTTGCAAGCACCTTGCCACACTAAATCCATTACTCAGGCCCGATCGAACTCCAGCAATCAACCCCAGCCAACAAATCCGCCAGCAAAAAATCCCCAGCATCAGCCAAAACATAGCGCTGCCACCTAGTCTTTTTAGAACCCGCATGATCCACCCAGCAAGGCAAAGCCAAATACCCATTTCGATCTAAAATCAACCACTGACAAATATCAGCTTCAAACTCATCCCGCCACAGCAAAACAGAATTAATTAAATCCCGACTTTCCCCCAGCGAAACCCCACCAAATCTACTCACCGACTCCGGGCGCAAAATTGCCTCCCGCAATCTTTCCAACAGCTTGGGATTGCCAACATCCCCGCCAAAATCCACCCAAATTCCCAAATCAATACCAGTCAGCAACACCTGAAAATCCGGCCGCGCATTGCCTGCGGCAAACTCCTCCTTCGCAACTTTCACCCGCCGAACAGTCCGCAGCAAAGTCGAACTTTTGGGAGCAGACAAAAGGGCGATCGCAATCTTACAGCCACAGTGAGAATAGCGGTTAATTTCCCCCACCATTGACAGCAGCATTCCGTACACCGTAGCCGGCGGCGGCACCGGATAACTTTCCGCATATTCCCGCGCATAAGACTGCCGCCAACAAGCAATTGGCACTTCAATTCGCAACCCGATCATGCAGCCTCCCGATCGATATCCGACAAAATCACAGACTGCAAATCCCTCACCGCCGGCTTAATCCCCCGAAAAACTTTCACACCCAATTGCTCCAATTCTTCCACCTCCGGCTCCACAGAAATTGCACCGCCAATCCACACCTCATTCGGGTCAATATCTCCAGCCTCAATGCGGCGCACCAAATCCGATATTGAAATCTCCCCTTTGCGATTTTCCTCAAAGCAGTAAAGAATCCGGGGAGCAAAATCGTGAGTCCACCTGAGCACAATACTTTCAGGAGAAAAATCGTAAAGAAACCGAGCGTGATTTCCCGCAACACCTCCGAGAGAAGCCAAAGCATCCAAAACAGAAATCACCCGATTCGCAACCTTCAAACGGTGCGGAGTCATCGCAAAACCGTACTGATAGCGAGTAGCGTGAGCCTCCGTTTGATGAATAGATTTCCGGTCTTTTTTGCCGCTAGTCGAGCCAAAAAACAAATCGCCAGTATCCGCAGTCAAAGAAATCGCGCGAGTCACTTCTAGCACCCCCCTGCGAGCAATACTTTCCCCTTTTTTCAGTTTAGCTTTAGCCTTGCCGCCTTTAGCAGTTGGTTTGGTGTCGCTCGACTCTGGAACCCCATCATTATTGATATCTTCCGTTGCCGCTTTCGCATCCATGTAACCCAAAACATCATCATCAATGTAGATTTCAGGATCGAAAACACCTTCTTGAACGCGATAATTTTCATTTTTATCATCATCCCATTTGCGGTTGACATCTTCTCCTAAAAACTGCCACTGATAGCGAATTGCCCACCGAATAGCCTCAGCAGATACAGTAGTCCGCAGCGAATTTTTCCATGCTAAGCGCTGCAAAGTTGTGACGTTACGTTGGTTTTCACCCCTGTTGTTAGCAGCTATGCCGTAATTGGTCAAAATGTTGCCAAACAAATGATAAGTCATGGTATTTCCTCAGTTACAGATATAGTGTGTGTGTAAGTTCTGCCTAACGTAAATTGCGAAGGGATGATGGCAAAGGTACGCTTTCACCATCACCA
Source organism: Microcoleus sp. Pol17C6 (assembly GCF_036701145.1). NCBI lineage: Bacteria > Bacillati > Cyanobacteriota > Cyanophyceae > Oscillatoriales > Microcoleaceae > Microcoleus > Microcoleus sp. Pol17C6. The sequence continues at coordinate 47,121 of NZ_JAUBQH010000045.1, read as the reverse complement.
TCATCATCATCATCATCGTCATCTTCTTCTTCCTCATCCCCATCATCCTCATCTAAATCAACATCAGAATCTTCAGCCTGCACCCGATTGCTGCTTGGCAATTCAGGCGGCGATTCAGGAGATTTCCTGCCTTTGTAACTGACAAGGGAAAGCAAAACTAAATTTCTTGCCATTTCCCAATCATCTAATACTAAATTCCACAATTCTGCTTGATATTCTTGCTGCACTCGCGAAAAGCCTGCTTTCGACCAAAATTCCGTGATGAAAGAACAGAATGCGGAAAAGTTTTTGCAGCGAATCATTTTCGATCGCACTTTTTCCCGCTCATCTGATATCCGCTTTTCACCTAAATTTTTCCCGTGTTCTTCGCTAGCATTTTGGCGCTTGGCTTCAGCATTTCCTTGCTTAAAAGAACCAGCGTAAATTCCTCTCAAAGCATCGTGACAAGCCTCAACAAACCGCCCGTGGGATGCTTCTTTCCACTCCGCATATTCTACCATATCTCGAAATCCTTTACTTTCATAACACACTCGATCGAACAATTCTTTGCTAGTTATTTTCGCCGCCAATTCTCCGTACCAAGGAAGGTGTTTAATCAAAGCATCAGCGATTAAACCTTTAGCCAAGCTGGGGACAATGGCACTGCCCGAATCTCCGTAAACTACATACTTATCCTTGAAAGCATTTTGCGCTTTCTGATAAGCGGCACAGATTTTTGCATCCGCAGTTACGGAATACTTGTCCGTCGGAGATTTTTGCTTTTGATTCCACGGCGTTTTCCCAAAAATCACAGCGCGACAGCGGCTAACTTTGTAAGTTTTTGCAATCTCTACTGCGGATTCGTAAGTCACTAAAAAACGCAGCGCTGCATCTCCAATCCCGGAAGCATGAAAATTTTTGTACGCTTGATGGCGTTTGGCGTAACTCATTCTAGTTTCAGCAAACTGTTTGAGATTCAAGATTTCAGGAATTATCAAAGCTGCAGATGCTTTTTCTCCTTTTGCGAAGGATCGAATTTTGAAATAACAGCAAACTACGGGCGCGTAAAGCAAGACTAAAGCATCTAAAGCGTTTTGTTCGATGCTCGTTTTGCCTGTAAAAGCAGTGTGTTTGACTGTAGCGCCTGGATTCAGCCAGCCCGCTACTGCCAAGGGTTTCTCTAGCAGGAAACCCGCGCGATCGCACAAATTTTTAGCAAACTTTTGATGGCTGTATTCAGTTAGCGACTTGTAACTTACTATTAGCGGCAACTCGCCCTCATCAATCTCAAAAGATTGAGATTTTATGCCGTCGCTTTTAGAAAGTATCCCTTGCTGCAAAAAAGTATTCAACAATCCTTGATGCCGCGCCACTCTCGACTCCGCCAAGAGATTTCCCGAATCGATTGCCCGGAATCCAATCAATCCGTCATTCAGCAAAAACGACTGTTGAATCAACCATTCAATCGCCTCTAAATGACTCCCTTGAATATTCAGCACGACTTCATATTCGCCAAGCTCCCATTTCAGTTTATCATAACTAATTCCCTCCCGATTAAATTGCTTTAAAGTCATCCACAAACCAGCCAAACCCGCCGCGTGCATATCCGTATAATGCGGGCTGTGCAAGTTAAGAACAATTTCAACATTTGTACTGTTCACAAGCTCCCGTTACCTCACTGTAAATCACGGCATCTGTTGGGGCGATCGGATAAAATTTTTGAAATTTTTTCCAATCTGTGAGTTGAGAAATAGGACGGGGAAGCCGCACCGGAACTGCCCATTTTAGTGCTTCCTCAGCCAAAGCCTTATTTTTACTGATGCCTTTTTTCGCCCTTTTTTCCTCTGCAATTTTCTCAATATTTTGCCTATCTTCTGCTAAAATCACATTAATGGTATTACCAGGCTCTCGCAAAGATTCGCGACTGGTACACCACAAGCCGTCAAGCCATGCAGAGTCATATTCGGCGATCGGTTCGCCGGTGATTTTGAGAGCCGCATTCATTAAATCAGTCTGGGAAATCTCCCCCAAGTCTGCAAGTTCTCGAACGAATTCTTGACCAGATTTTACCTGCTCTTTCGTATAGGGTTTTTCCGTGTCAGGCGCATAAAAGATAGCTTGGCAAATTCGTCCCGATGCGAGTACCAAATTGCCAGCCACATCAAACTCAACTTGCCTGTTAAGCCGCCCCAGCCGCTGAATCAGCGCCGCAAAAATTGCAAATGGCGTTATCAGCAAATCGGCACTCAAATCGAGGGACATTTCGCAGATTTGATTGGTAACAGCCAGCACACCTTTAGTTTGCTGCGAAAAAGCTGACATGACTTGAAAATGGCGATCGACCCGATCTTTGTACCGATATCGAGCGTGGTAAACTAAAGGCAAAAAATCTAAATTCGGGTACTTAACTAACTCATTCACCGCAAAATTGTAAGTGTCAACGCAACTTTTTACAGAATTGTTGACCCACAAAACCTTTTGATTGGCTGCTAAAGCAGCCGCGACATCCACCATGACATCGGTGGAACTTTCAATTACTTGAAATTGATAGCGCGGCAAATCCTCCAAATCTTTGGGACCTTCTATCTCGGTCATCTCTTCGCCCAACTCCGCCACGGTAGCGTAGATTTTTGCCAATTGTTCCTGAGTGAAACTAGCGCTCATCAGCAAAATCGGGGCGCCTTTAAACGTCTGGATAAATCTCAGCAAAGCGCTAAACAATTTGTCATCGTAAGCGTGAACTTCATCAAAAACAAAAGCACCTTGGGCGATCGCAATCCACGCATAAATCGGCTTGCGGTTGTTCTGCATCAATCCCAAAACTGAATCTACCGTGCCGACGATGAGTTTGGCAATCCAAGCTTTGAAACTTTGCAGTCTCGACTCATTTTCAACGTGGTCGTCATTTTCATTAATCAAAGCTTGGTACACCTCTAAATCGATGTTCGATCGAGAGTGCATTAAAGCTGTTTCAGCTTCAGTCAAAGTGCCGTAATCCAAAAAGCCCTGAGTAGCCGTCCCCGTAGTAGGATAAAGCACAAACAGCTTTCTATTAATTGCCCAATTTAATCCCCACAAATAAGCAGCAATTGTTTTACCAGTTCCGCAACCAGCTTTAACTAAAGTAATTCTACTTTTGGTCGCAGCCACAGACTTTTGAAAACCCCGCGGGTGCTTTTTATTGAGCCGGGAATCGATAACCTGCTTTAAATCTTCCCGGCTCAATACTTGCTCCAAAACTTGCCTCAACCATTGCCGCTGATTTGCGATTTCGGGCACCGCAGAACCTGCGATATCCGCTGCAATGACAGTCGCTTTCACTGCGGCAATGAACCGCTGGCGATCGCTATTTCGCCCCACAGTTTTTGCCATTGCTTCGCATTCGTCCGTTACTGCCTCAACAGCATATTTTAGTTCCTCCTGCGTCCAATTTGATTTTTTGACATTGGGTAGTTGTGGCGGCAATTTTAACTGGCTGCCAGTCCCAATTTTGAGCAGCGCCCTAAAATCATCTCGGACGGGTTTTGAATCTGGTTTAGAAGGAATTTTGTGCTGGCAAAATACATAAAGCGGGGCATTGCCGCAGCCCTTAGTTTTGACAAATTTCTCTGTAGGCTCGACTTTGAGATGGTGTCCGATCGCCCCCCAAACAGCCACCAACAAATCGACATCTTCGGAACTTTCCAGCCACTGCCTAAGTTCGGGAACTTGCAGCACCAAAATCCCGCTCAAAATTTCGTGACGGATTATCTGTTCGACTTGATTTCTCTCGTTAGTTGGCAATTTTGGTTTAATCGTTTGCAACCATTCAGGCTCGTTTATTTTGAAATGCACTGACTCGGTTGCCATCAATCCCAAAAAGTGCTGGTTGGCTTTCCCCCAATCGTGAATGTAGCATCCCATCAAAGTTGTTTTCAGCAGCAATTTCGCCCATTCATCGCCCAAACCTAATTGACGCAACATAATCGGCAGCAATCGGTTGAGAATGATTTCAGCAGAACAGTACACCGCAGCAGTATGTCCGGGCAAAAAGTGAGCTGACTGAATTTCTTTAGGCAGCCGTGAAAAATCCTTGGGCAAAGACTTAGCAAAAAGTCGGGGAAAATTCACTTTCATTTAGCCTCCCAGTGAGGCACAAAAAAGCCACCTCCCATGTGTCCTTTGCCGCCAATACCGTTATGCTGCACCAACAAAGAATCTTCATCAGTAAGCCCGGATATTTTCACCGAATAACCTACTTTTGTATCGCCCTTAACTTTGATAGTTTTTCTGGCGATTTCGCCGTATTGATTGAGGGGAATTTCAGCATTGCCCGATCGCACTCCCAGCGCTTTCAGTTGCCGATTCACCGCCGCTAAAAAATAATCCTGCTGTTCGTAGCCAGAAATCACCACAACCCGAGCAAACAAGTCAGCAGCAGGCTTTAAGGGCAATATTGTCGGCACTCCCAGCACGACTTGGTGGATGCCCACAGACAATTGCCGGCCACCGAGTTTAAAGAAATGGTGCGCGTTTTCTGCAGCCACCCTGATCCGCATTCGCGACGATCGCCCGATCTCGCGCTTGAGAGTAATTTTCCCCTGTCTGTCTGGATATCCCGCCACCGTCAGCAGCCGAATTGTGCGATCGGCCCGCAACATCGGCACTACTTCACAAATCGCTGCAAACAGCCCGTAACCGTGGTCTGCTGGGAGTTCTAAGCCATTTACTCTGAAAGAAATGTCTGTCGAACTTGTTACTCGGAGTGCAGACATTTGATTTTTTAGAGAGGTAGTATTCACTAGCCTGCTCGGGAATAATTTAGTTAATCGCCTGACGGCATCAAAGGTTTTGGGGAGTTGAAAGCAATGGCTGTTCGCGTCCCTGCATTAATCACGTAGATTTTACTACTCGGAGGGCAGAGTGATCAACGCCCCGTATATTTTTCTAGATTTAGCATTTACCGCAACTTTTGTCAAGTGTAATGTAAATAAATCTGTAGGGGTGGCTTTCACCAAAAATATTTCCGGTTGCCATCAAGACCGGAAAACCCGTCCCCACCCAACGGTAAATTCAAACAGACATCTCCAACAATTGGGTTTAAAATCAATCGGTCTAAAGAGCTTGCCGCTGAGCCTCCAACAATTCCTGAATCCCAGTTTCTGCCAAATCCAAAATTTGATTTAACTGACTCCGGCTAAAACTTCCCTCTTCCGCAGTTCCCTGAATTTCGATGATATTCAAATCTCCATTCATTACCACATTACAATCAATTTCAGCGGCGACATCTTCAAGATAATTCAAATCTAAAAATGGCTGGCCTTCCAAAAGCCCCACAGATACGGCCGCCACTTGGCGAATCAAGGGCGATCGCACCAAATCACCTTTTTGCACCAACTTATTCAAAGCATCAGCCACAGCCACAAACCCGCCAGTAATTGAAGTCGTGCGAGTCCCCGCGTCAGCTTGCAAAACATCCGCATCCACAAGTATGGTGCGTTCCCCCAATAGTTGCATATCCAAGCACGATCGCAAACTGCGCCCAATCAACCGCTGAATCTCTTGAGTTCGTCCCGATAATTTCATAAATTCCCGCTCTTGTCGCTGCGGGGTAGAACCAGGCAACATTCGGTATTCCGCTGTCAGCCAACCTTGCCCGGTATTCTCCAGAAATCTCGGCACTCCCGGCTTGATTGTAACGCTGCAAAGTACCTGAGTATCGCCACTTTTTGCTAGCACGGAACCGCTAGCAAATTTAGTAAACTGTCGATCGAAACTAATCGGACGAAGTTGATTTGGTTGTCTGCCATCTGGACGCTGGAAAGACATAATATTTAGGTGATTGGTAATGGGTAATTGGGCATTAAAAATTTAAAATTGGTGATTAATCTTCCGGCTTTGTTGATTCGGTAAATATGCAGTCATTCAATCTACAATCTAAAATCTAAAATCCTATGACGATTGGCCCTTATCCTCGATCAATTGAAGAATATCCTGCTGGACTTTTTCAGGGGATTGATCGCCATCCACAGTTAACAGTTTGTTGCGGTATTCGTAATACTCTAAAAGAGGAATAGTGCGTTCGTGGAACAAATCGAGGCGACGCTGTAATATTTCAGGGTGGTCATCCGATCGATCGCGCTCGATCGACCTGCTCAGCAAAACCTCGATCGGCACTTTCAGCCAAACTGCCCAATCTAGCTCCTGAGCCAAATCCTCTAATAAAAAATCCAACTCCTCAGCTTGAAAAGCCGTTCGCGGATAGCCCTCCAACACCCAGCCATTAAAGACATCCCACAGCAGCAGCCGGCGGCGAAAGAATTCAATCATAGTTGCGTCGGGAACTAATTCCCCTCTTTCTACATAAGACACCGCCAGCTTGCCTAAATCTGTGTCTTCTGCGATCGCCTCCCGTAGAATGTCCCCCACAGCCAGCAAAGGAAGGCTCAAATTGCTGCACAGTAGTTCAGCCTGAGTTCCCTTTCCCGCTCCTGGCCCTCCCAGAATCACCACTCTCACAGTCCCTGCTCCTAGTGCCGCGACATTCAAATTTTACGCGATGTGTGTACATTTTCTTAAAAGCCCTGGACGCAGCAACACTCTCATCACCTTGGTTTTTCACCCTATAACTGTATAACTGTATAAATGTCAAGCTCCACGCCGTATTTTGCTAAAAAACCCGTTTTTGCGTAAGTGCTAATAGAGTTCAAAAATCGCACAAACGACTGCGAATGCCACTGCCGCGAGCTTTTGACAACTTGTATATATAGTGTTCGATCCGATGTGCACTCGGCCCCGTACACTATATATTGTCAAGCAGGCTTCAGCCACGCCAAGGTCGGAGCTGCACTCAAGACTTAGTTGCTGATTAAATATTGCCCTATGGTTGCTCAGTTACAAACCCCTAAACTAAATTTAAACCACAGCTTGCCCTACACAGTTCAAGGGCTGGTGCAAGTCTTTACAGGCCCGCACCGCTGCTTTTTTACCAGTGTCATGGCTCAAGCCCTCAGAATTGCAGGACAGGGAGCTCCCGTGCTAGCTGTGCAGTTCCTCAAAGGGGGAATTAATCAAGGGCATCAGCATCCGGTGCGGCTGGGGCAAAATTTAGATTGGGTGCGCTGCGATTTGTCACGCTCGATTGAGAATGCTGATTTAGATGAGCTGGAGACGCGATCGATCGAACAATTGTGGCAATATGTTCAAAATGCGGTGCGCGAAGGTCGTTATTCCTTAGTTATTCTCGATGAATTGAGTTTAGCTGTTAATTTGGGCTTGATTCCCGAAGCCGAAGTGGTGGCATTGATTGACAGCAAGCCGCATCATTTGGATATGATTTTTACCGGGCCATCCATGCCCCAAAGAATTTTGGATGTTGCCGACCAAATTACTGAAATTCGCCGCAGTTAAGGACAATGATTCAAGTTGCGATCGCCTGTTTAGCGGTCGCATTTTTTATGTCAAAAAATAGTATCTAAAAAAAGAGGCGATCGCTTAGCTCAAAGAGCGATCGCACGCTGATCAATTTACCAGCGACGTTACGCTTGAACTACCGGATCGAACACAACACTCAATCGATCCGCCGGCACCATCCGCTTGAGAATTTTCAAGTGACCGTCTGCATCAGACCAACTGCGAAACTCACCCACAACCACCTTTTCCACATTTGGAAGCGAGCGAACTATAGTCCACGGCTTGAGACGTTTTTCTTGCAACATACTAAATAAATCTCCTTGGTAAATTGGAGCAAAAGCCACTCCCCATGGTTGGACACCGCCGAGGACTGGCTTTTGACTTTGCAAACTTGCCCTTCTCTAAGAACATAGCACAAAAAAAAAGGTTTGTGATTATATCTTATTTGTCGCTTTTTTTAGAGCTATTTTCTACACAACAGATGATTAAACTCAAAACTTGTTAACACTTTAATTCCCAACTCAAAACTATAGCAGTTCTCAATAAAGTGAGGTATTCCCGATGCCCGATGCCCGATGCCCGATGCCCGCTTATCAAGCGTGCACCTCATGTTACTGAGAAAGGCTATATTTCATGACTAACACTTCGACTTCGCTTGGGGTGCAGTCTGACTAATAAATTTTGCCTTCTACCTTCTACCTTCCTTCTACAAATCCCGCCGCGACAGCAGAAACCAGATCCCACCCAAACCCAAAACACCGCACAAAACCCCGCCTTCCCACCCAAAAACAGTCCCCCCCGGCAAATGTCCAGGCTTTGCTTTAGAAGTAAAATTCAGCTCCGAATAGTATACCCACTGGCTGTTAACCCGCCAGCCCACGCGATCGCCAAACTTCTCCCAAACTGTAGCATCATAAACACCAGGCTTTCCCCCCAACTTGAGCCACAAACCCTTTTGCACAGAAAAACCGAATCTGCGGTGACTGTGCCGCACCCAAAGTTGATCGATAGTCTGCAAATCCTTAGCTGGAAACTTCCTAATATCTTCCTCACTCAAATAACCCCGTGAATTTTGCTGCATCACCTCCAGCATTTTCACAGAAGTTTCCTCATCAGCACCACGCCAATTTTTAGCAGCTAGCAGCCTTGCCAAGTGAGAATAATCAATACCTTTTTCCGACTCTAAATTCACAGAAACTAGCGGAGTATCAGTCACCGGTTGAGTCGGAACCGAAGGACTGATGACCGTTGTCGGCTGCGACTTTTCCATGACGGGGACAACAACAACAGGAGGTTTTAAAGCATCCAAAACTTCCACAGCCGATTTGTAGCGATCTTTAACATATTCCTGAATCAACTTATCCAAAACCTGACCTAAATCCTCGCTAATTTGTGTTCCTTTTGGCAAAGCCTCCCTCCAAAGCCACCGGCCTTCAAGCGGATCGTAAAGGTCATCGTGAATGTCCCCGTAGATATCCAGATAAGGCATAACAGAAGTCAGCAAGCGAATGCAAGTCACCCCCAAACTATAAAGGTCGCTAGCAGGAACCGCCCTACCGTGACGCTGTTCTAGAGCCGCGTAGCCGGGAGTTCCCAACTTCGTTCCTGTTTTGGTCGGAGCAGCAGCTACTACTTGTTTGGAAACCCCAAAATCTATCAGCACTAACTTACGATCGCGAGATCTGCGGATCACATTCTCAGGCTTAATATCGCGGTGAATTACATTTCTGTCGTGAACAAACTTCAATAAAGGCAGCAAATCTAACAGCAGTTCGCAAGTTTTAATTTCGCTATAAGCACCGTACTTATCTAACTCATCCTTTAAATTATTGCCATCAATAAACTCTTGGACTAAATACAATCGCCCATCTTCCTCAAAATAAGAAATTAACTGAGGAATTTGCGGGTGCTTCAGTTCGTATAACCGCCTTGCCTCTTGCTCAAACAGTCGAACATATTTTTTAAAATGACCGGGCTTCCGCTGAAACTCTTGAGGAGGTGACAACTGTTTGATTACGCACAATTCCTCAAATTTTCCATGATTAACAGCTCGGAAAGTCCTGCCAAATCCCCCATCGCGCAGCGGTTCAGTTGCTCCATAAAGGTCTTTTAGCAGCAGCTTGGAACCACAATTAAGACAATACTTTGTGCCTGGTGGGTTCTGACGCTTGTCTCTTGGGCAATCGAGATTAAGGCAGTATGTCATATATTAAAAAAATGCGAACAAAATTATACTCAGGGTTTTATATTATTCAAGAGTCCGATCGCGAGCTGGTTTTTGTAGAGGCGAGACCTCGAACCTTACGGAGGCGGCAGCCACCCTCGCCATCAGAGGGGGCGCTCTCACCAGACTGCCCCTGAGCAAGTATAACTCTCTTGAGGGTTTGACCTCAAACTCGAAGTCCATATCTAACCTTAGACTCCGATCCGTGCAATACATTTGATTTAGCGGTCAAAGAGCCTCCAGATCAAACAGAAATAGTAATTTATTACCAGCCCCGTGAGCTCTGCAACGCCAAAAAAACTGAGGATTCCGCCTGAGATATAATTTTATTGCCAGAGAGAAGCACACTAACGGGAGCCACAGCTTCCGTCAAGTTCGATCGGCTTTAATATTTTAGCAGCATAATTTATTACCTAACCAGGCGGAATCAACAATCCAAAACTCCCCAACAAACGCACGTTAAAATAAAGACTAGCTTCCGCGATCGCAATCCGAGCGCGACCAGACAATTAGCCAGTTTTTCCTGTTTGTTTTTTTCAGCTATTACCACTTACATCTATTTCGTTCGGTCTACTTAATTAGGAATCGCCAGTGACACCAAAACTACAGCCCTCTCCAACTCCAAACACCCGAAAAAAATTACCAAAAGTACCTTGGTTCGAGCGGTTCATGGCACTGGTCGCCCTGGGAAATTTAAGCCTAGTAATATTTGACATAACTTACGTGCCCGGACGAGATTTCTACTTCCGGCAACTGCCAGTTCTTACTCAAGTATACGACCCATTTAAAGGTATTAAACCCCACCGAGACACCCAGCAATATCTGGAAACCTTAGAAGAATTAAAAATTCAAGTAGTGGAAACAGGGTTGCCTTCTCCCCAAGTAGCAGCCAAATTGCAGGAAATAAACAATCTGAGCGCGAAAATGATCGACGAAGATCCCTTTCGAGTAGCATCAAAAAGCGGCACTCTAGAAAAAATAAAAGACCGGATGCGCGATCGCGTCCCGAATCCGCAAGACTCCGCTAAACAATCATTCCAAAGATTCTGGAGCCCTGACTATTTAAACAAACAAGGCTGGCAAAAAGAAATCAAGTGGTTTGACACTAAAATCAAGCCATTAATCGCCACCAACTATTACCGCGAGATCGGAGAAAATGGCGAATTTATCGATAACTTCTGGCAAATCGACCTGCCATTTATTGTCATATTCGCGATCGAATTTCTAGCCCGTACCTACTTGATCGGCCGCCGCCACCGCAGCGTCACTTGGCGAGCAGCCATGCTCTGGCGATGGTACGACATCTTCCTACTGCTTCCATTCTGGCGCCTGTTGCGAGTATTACCCGTCACAATTCGCATCCACCAAGCCAAAATGCCTGATCTCCAACCCATACGCACCCAAATCAGCCGAGGTTTCGTCGCCAACTTCGCCCAAGAATTGACCGAAGTTGTAGTAATTCAACTGATCAACCAGATGCAACAATCAATTACCACAGGCGAACTCGCCCGTCAACTATTTCAATCTCAAAAACACCGCTATCTAGACATCAACAATATCAATGAAATAGAAGCGATCGCCACCCATCTCGTGCAAATAACCGTCTACAAAGTCCTCCCCCAAATCCAGCCAGACCTAGAAGCCCTTCTCCGGTACAATATTGAAAGCTTGCTCAAACAATCCCCCCTCTATCAAGGATGGAAGCAAGTACCCGGCCTGGGAAACCTGCCCGAACAGCTAGCACAGCAATTAGTTGCAGAACTCTCAAAATTAGTCACCCTCGGCCCCCAAGATGCCTACGAAGCCTTCAAAATCGCCAGCGAAGACCCCATAAGCATCAAACTCTCAAGCCAGCTAGTCCAACATTTCGGGCAAGCTTTAGGAACCGAACTGCAACAGCAGCAAACCTGGCAAGAAATACAACTGCTGCTGTGCGACTTCCTAGAAGAGTTCAAAATCAACTACATTCAGCGGTTGAGCGAAGAAGACTTCGAGAAAATTTTAGAACAAGCCAAAGAACTGCAACGGATAGCCCCGCGTTAGGGCAAGTCTCCCCATGCGATGCCCCCTCGGTAGCGGTACAACACCGCTTCCACGAACAACCAATTGTAAGCAGACTGTCCCACTCACATCACCTTCACTTCCGCGCAACAAATCTTTGATCCTTTCCCACTGTTAATCCCGTAGGGCATAACGGCGATTTGTCCTGCCTATCGAATCGTTCTAGTCGGCTGTATCTCTCCTTTACCTTCCTTTACATTAACTGATGACAAACCCTAGCCTCTCGGATTTGAAGAACCTTAAAATCCTTGCCAGCCATCAAAATTCTATCATTGGGGATTCAGCTTAGATAGTTTGCCAGAATTAAAAGAATAGCCCTAACCATCTTCTATGTCATAATCCCCTCTGCTCCACCGCTCTACTTATTTTTTTCGTCCCCAATTAGCAATTAGCAATTACCCTGCTGTAACTCCTGCAAATGAAACTGGCTTGAATTGTAAAGTTTCATGTGCGATCGACCTTCTCTACGAGAGTCATCCGCAGGATTGTGTATCACATCTTCAGCGCGGTAGTGAGTTAGACCGCCGTTAGGATTCTCAGCGGGCTGGCGTGTCATGTTTTTACCGAGAAAGGTCAATTTTTTTAGACGTATATTATATCAATTTATATGTAAGTTTGATGAGATTATACTTTTTATACTGAATCTGTAAAGTAAAGTTAAAAATTACTACAAATAGGTTTAAACCAAGTAATCTATTAGATATGAGTGCTAACTGGTTTTCTAAAGGCTAAAAAATTTGACAAATGCTAGTAAAAAATAAGGCACGTCAGTATTTTTAGTCAGATCTTATTCTACTCTTTTCATAAAAAATAAGTAAGTAGCCATCCTTGTTTAAGCAAGTTACTGTCTCAAACTTTTCACTAACTATTAGAGATTGCTTTTCAATAATATATATTTCCTCAGCCTCATTTCACTCAATCCACTGAGATTTTTCCGCAAACTCGTTACCCCAGGAGTAACACCAATCAATGTCACAGACCTCTGCAAGCACTTTCCTGTCAAACCGTTCTAAAAAAAAGGTGTCCCTGCGCCTAATTTTAGTATTTCCATTCGTTCTGCAAATATTTGCCGCTGTCGGGCTGACAGGCTGGCTATCCTTACGCAACGGGCAAAAAGCAGTCAACGAAGTTGCTAGCCAGTTGCGAAGTGAAATTACAGCCCGTATCCAGCAGCAGCTCAACACATACCTAGATACAGCCCCTCGCGTCAATCAACTGAATGCCAATGCCATTCGACTAGGATACTTAAATCCCGACGAATTGGAGAGTACGGAGCGCTATTTGTGGGAGCAAATTCAAGCTTTTCCTTCTCTGCCCAATATGGGTTTTGCAACTAAAACTGGAGAATTCATTGCCATTGAACGCCAAGAGAATGGCAAAGTAGTTTTTAAAATAGCAGACAAAGAGCATCGCCATGAACTTCATATTTATGAATCTGATAGCAAAGGCAATCAAGCGAAGCTTTTAACAGTCTCCCGCAACTACAATATACTTAGCCGTTCATGGTATAAAGACAGTGTACGCTTAGGCAAGCCTACATGGAGCGAAATTTTTTCGCTTGTAGGTCAGAAAACGCTCTCGCTTCCTGCCGGACATCCAGTTTATGACGAAAGTGGCGAGCTGCGCGGGGTATTCGTTGCTAATTTTCTAATCTCTTTCCTCAGTGACTTCCTGCACAGCTTAAACATCGGTCGATCGGGACAGACATTCATTATGGAGCGTTCTGGACTCCTAGTAGCCAGTTCAACTCTCAAAGAAGCATTTATCACCAACAATGACAAGCTCGATCGCCTGAATGCTTTAGACAGCACAGATGATCTAATTCGGCTGACAACAGCGCATTTAAAAGAACGCTTTGGCAACCTCACTAAAATTAGCAGATCTCAGCAATTGGATTTTACGATCGCCGGCCAGCGACAATTCCTCCAAGTTATGCCCTTTCAAGATAGCCGAGGATTGGACTGGCTGATCGTCGTCGTAGTTCCTGAAAGCGATTTCATGGATCAAATTAACGCCAATACCCAGACTACCATTTTGTTGTGTTTGGGAGCCTTGGCGCTGGCTACCGTTTTGGGAATCTTAACCGCACGCTGGATTACCAGCCCCCTTCTCCGTTTGAGTGCAGCTTCTAGGGCGATCGCCAGTGGCGACTTAGAGAAAAATGTGCAGGTAAAAGGCGTAGAAGAACTAGAAGTTCTGGGTCAGTCTTTCAACCTTATGGCACAACAGTTGCGCGAATCCTTTGAGGCGCTAGCCAAGACCAATTCCGAGCTAGAAATCCGAGTAGAAGAACGCACCGCCGAACTCAGGGAAGCCAAACAAATCGCTGATACTGCCAACCAAGCTAAAAGTGAATTTTTAGCGAATATGAGTCACGAATTGAGAACGCCACTAAATGGAATTTTAGGATACGCTCAAATCCTAGAACGCTCAACAACGATGGCTCCGAAAGATATCCAAGGTATCAGTATTATTCACCAGTGTGGTTCCCACCTGTTAACCCTGATCAATGACATCTTAGACCTCGCTAAAATTGAAGCTCAGAAATTGGAACTGTACGCGAAAGATTTCCATTTTCCTTCCTTTTTGCAGGGAGTCGCGGAAATCTGCCGCATCCGAGCCGAACAAAAAGGAATTGCTTTTGTTTATCAACCCAGTTCGGAAATTCCTGCTGGCATCTACGCTGACGAGAAACGCTTGCGACAGGTACTAATTAACTTACTGAGCAATGCAATTAAGTTTACAGACTCGGGACGAGTGACTTTTAAGATAGAACATCTGGAAAAGCACACAGGTGAAAAGGTACAAAGCTATGAGCAAAAGCCAGCCTCACCAATTCACAAAATTCGGTTTCAAATTGAAGATACTGGCGTTGGTATGACACTAGAACAATTAAAAAAAATATTTTTGCCTTTTGAACAAGTAGGAGACAGTAAGCGTCAGGCGGAAGGAACCGGACTCGGTTTAACAATTAGCCAGAAAATTGTCGAAATGATGGGTAGTACCATTCAAGTAAAAAGTCAGTCAGGAGTCGGCAGTGTTTTTTGGGTAGATTTGAATTTACCGGAAGCGGCAGACTGGGCAAATACAGCCACGATTGCCAAGCAAAGAAAGCTGGTTGGCTACCAAGGTAGAAAGCAGAAAGTTTTGGTTGTGGATGACAAATGGGAAAATCTCTCAGTTATTGTCAATCTCCTGGAACCCCTCGGCTTTGAAGTAACCCAAGCTAAAAACGGTCAAGAAGGTTTAGAAAAAGTAGAAGAGTTTAAGTTCGATTTGATTATCACTGACTTAGTGATGCCAGTCTTAGATGGCTTTGAGATGATGCGCCGTATCCGAAATTTGTCACACTATAAAGACGTGGCAATCCTTGCTTCATCGGCCAGTGTATTTGCTACCGACCAACATAAAAGCTTGGAGGGGGGAGCAAAGGATTTTCTCGGTAAGCCTGTGCAGGCAGAAGAGCTATTTGAGATGTTGCAAAAGTATTTAAAACTTGAATGGATATATGAGGAACAAAAGAATGAAAAAATCAGCACTATTCCTTTTTCATCAGATACTCAATCACTTTCTGAATCGACCTCTGTAGTAGCGCCCCCGCCCGGAGAAATTGAACTCCTACTTGAACTGGCGATGAGAGGCAACGTGAAAGGAATTGTGAAGCGCAGTGAACACCTAGAGAAATTGGATCAGAAATTTGTGTCCTTTGCTGTTGAGCTGCGCCATTTAGCCCAAGGCTATCAAGTCAAAAAAATAAAAGAGTTTATTACATCCCACAGAATAGAAAAAGAATGAAGGCAGCAAATATGGAAACAAGTAGCATCTTAATCGTCGATGATAATCCTAGCAATCTGGACGTGCTTTCTGAAGCTTTAGCGGGTTCGGGATGGGAGATATTGGTAGCAACTGATGGTGAAAGTGCCATCGAACAGGCTGAATATACTCAGCCTGATTTGATTCTTTTAGATGTGATGATGCCAGGAATTGACGGGTTTGAAACCTGCCATCGCCTGAAGGCAAGTCCGTTGACGAACGAAATTTCGGTAATTTTTATGACGGCTCTGTCTGACATAGGAGATAAGGTCAAAGGCTTTAATCTAGGGGCTGTAGATTACATTACTAAGCCCTTTGAACAAAAGGAGGTTTTAGCTCGCGTCAATCTCCATTTAACACTACGTTCTTTGACTAAAACTCTCGCCGCCCAAAATCTGCTTCTCAAACGGGAAATTGAAGACAGGCTCGCAGCAGAAGCAGCGTTGCATCAGCTCGCGCAGCAGTTAGAAAAACGGGTGGAAGAACGAACCTCTGAACTTTCTCAAGCTTTGGATAATCTTAAAAAAGCTCAAGTGCAAATCGTTCAAAGTGAAAAGATGGCTTGCCTTGGTCAACTTGTAGCTGGGGTAGCTCATGAAATTAACAATCCAGTTAGTTTTATCTCCAATAATATCCCTATTGCCAAGGAATATATTGCCGATTTGATCGGAATGACTCGGCTGTGCCAGCACAATGTTACTTCGACATCAGAATTTGAGGATAAGTCCCAGGAGAGTGAGTTAGATTTTATTGTTGAAGATTTGCCAAAAATTCTTGATTCAATGGCGGTCGGAACAGAGCGACTTTACAATCTTTCTATGTCACTGCGTAATTTTTCTCGCTTGGATACATCGGCACTAACGCCAGTGAATATTCACGATGGGCTAGATAGTACCTTATTAATTTTAGGGCATCGACTGAAACCTAAAGGAAGTTTCCCAGGAATTGCAGTGATTAAAGAGTATGGGGAATTGCCGCTAGTAGAGTGTTATCCGGGGCAACTCAATCAGGTGTTTATGAATATATTGGCGAATGGAATTGATGCTTTAGAAGAGTCTACGATTAGTTGTCCGCTGTGCGGGGAAAACAAACAGAGCAATGAGACTCCACAGATTCGGATCTGCACTGAAATGCTTCAGGATGACAGAGTGGTGATTCGGATTGCTGATAATGGGGTTGGCATAACTCAGGAAGTAATGCAGCATTTATTCACGCCGATGTTTACTACTAAATCTGTAGGTAAAGGGACAGGTTTAGGTTTGTCTATTAGCCGTGAGATCGTAGAACGAAAACATGGTGGTAAGCTGACTTGCATTTCCTCGCCCGAATGGGGGGTAGAGTTTGTAATTGAGCTTCCAATCCAGCATTAGTAAGGGGACTTTTTTAGGGTAAATCTTAGTTTTGCTGTTTTGTCAATATACCGTTAATCATGGGATCGCTCATGTCGAATCTACCAATCACCCTCACTGTCAAACTCTTCGCCACCTATCAAGAAGCAGAGGGCTTGTCCGAACTAAAATGAGAATTTCCCCAAGAAACTCCCGTATCGCAAGTCCTAGAACGCCTGAGTGACCATCGCCAACAGTTTTAGGGACGATCGCACCGGCTTCGGTATCAACCAGGAATTTGCCCTCGCCCCACCCCGCTCCAAAACGGTGATCGAGTCGTCCTTATTTCCCCTGTCAGCTCTCCTCTTCTGCCCTCGGACAGTCCGCCGATGCCGATTCGGTTTGTCACCGGGCGGGCGATCGAGCTAAACTGAGAACAGAGGCCTCCCTTCGATCAGAAGAAGTCCTCAAACTTCTTGGAAGAAATTGTTTTACCTAGGAGTGGGTCAAGCCCACTTTTTTTGTTGCATTAGTCGCAGGAAAAGAGCTCGGGGCGTCTGACTTGCAAGTTGAGGACTGATTTAGTAAGGGTACCCCCCGCTTGAGATCCCCTGCTGGGATGTTGGGTAAGTCCCAAAGTTGAAGACGAAAGTCGCAGCCACCTAATCAAACCACCTCAAAGCCAAGCAATCTCAACACCAAATTTTTCCTTGCCCCTGTCCGAGTTTAGGAGTTTTAACTTAAGTATTCGATATGACTCATCCCCTAATCCCACAAATCATTGACTTAGCTACCCCCGTTGCGGAAACACTGGGATTGGAAGTAGTGGGAGCAGTGTTTCACACCAACCAAAATCCTCCCGTGTTGCGGGTAGACATCCGCAACCTCCAACAAGACACTGGTTTAGCCGACTGCGAGCGCATGAGCACAGCCCTCGATGCTGAGTTAGAGGCAGCCGACATCATACCCGATGCCTACGTGCTAGAGATTTCCAGTCCCGGAATATCCCGATTGCTCAGCAGCGATCGAGAATTTATTACCTTTAAAGGTTTCCCCGTGACAGCCAAAACCACCGAACCGGACTCGCGAATCAAAGAGTGGAAAGGACTACTCCTGGGCCGGGATGAAACAGCGGTTTATCTCAATCAAAAAGGGCGACAGGTTAAAATTCCCCGCCCTCAGATTGTCAAAGTTGAACTAGACGAAGGAAAGGAGATGTAAAGGGAAATTTTGAGTTTTGAGTTTTGAGTTTTGAGTTTTGCGATTGCCTCGCAGCAAGCTGAAAACGCTTGGCTGCGAGTTAATTTTTAACAATCACATCTGTAGCAGCGGGTTGAAGAGGAACAACAAATAAATTGTTACTGCACCTAGCTTCCCTAATCCTATCCAGTAACTCATCACTCCTCTGTCATCACTTTTTCTTGAAAATTTCCAAGTACCAATTACCGATTACCAGTTACTTATTACCACAGCAAAAAAGGAGAGTTTTATATGTCAATGGTTCCCCTGCCCGGACTAAAAGAAATGGTCGAAGGTATTAGCAAAGAACGCAATTTACCCAAACACGCCGTCCAAGCAGCCTTGCGAGAAGCCCTGCTCAAAGGATACGAACGCTACCGCCGTACACAAAAACTCGATCACTTCAGCGAAGAATACTTCGACAACTTTGATGTAGAACTCGACGCAGAACAAGAAGGTTTCCGCGTTTTAGCCAACAAAACTATTGTCGAAGAAGTCATCAATCCCGATCACGAAATCTCACTTACGGAAGTGCAAGAAGTAGCCACGGAAGCTCAGCCTGGGAGCATCGTACTCGTAGACGTAACACCAAATCAAAAAGAATTTGGTCGCATGGCCGCCATCCAGACCAAACAAGTTCTCGCTCAAAAACTGCGCGACCAACAGCGCAAAATGATTCAAGAAGAGTTTAAAGATTTAGAAGAAACTGTTCTTCAAGCAAGGGTGCTCAGGTTTGAGAGGCAGTCGGTAATTTTAGCAGTTACCAGCAGTTTCGGTCAGCCAGAAGTAGATGCCGAACTCCCGAAGCGCGAACAGTTGCCCAACGACAATTATCGGGCCAACGCTACATTCAAGGTTTATCTCAAAAAAGTAGGCGAAGGCTCTACTAGAGGGCCACAGTTACTTGTTTCTAGAGCCGACGCAGGTTTGGTGGTTTACCTGTTTGCTAACGAAGTACCAGAAATAGAAGACGGGGTGGTGAGGATTGTCGCCGTAGCTAGGGAGGCAAATCCGCCCTCCCGGCACGTCGGCCCCCGGACTAAAATAGCAGTTGATACTCTCGATCGCGACGTAGACCCGGTAGGAGCCTGCATCGGAGCGCGGGGATCGCGGATTCAGGTAGTAGTCAACGAATTGCGCGGCGAAAAAATCGACGTGATCCGCTGGTCTCCAGACCCAGCAACTTATATTGCTAACGCTCTGAGTCCCGCTAGAGTAGATGAAGTGCGTTTGGTTGCTCCAGAAGGCAGGAGAGCTCACATTTTGGTCGCTGAAGACCAACTGAGTCTTGCCATTGGCAAAGAAGGTCAGAATGTCCGCCTCGCAGCTCGCCTGACAGGTTGGAAAATCGATATCAAAGATATTGCTAAGTACGATCGCGCCGCCGAAGACAGCAAATTGGCCGCAGAAGCAACTAGGCTCGAAGAACTAGCAGGCGACTACGACGCAGACGAAGCGGGCGACTACGACAGCGACGAGGAAACCGCAGAATTTGAGGAAGAGGAGGCAGCCACCACCGAGGAAACCGAAGCCGCAGTCTAAAAACTGTGACATTTACAAGATTTTCTCTCTTGGGGAGACTAGGAGGACTTGTCCCCTACTCCCCCCTCTCCCCCTACTTCCCCTCTCACAAGAAATGAAACCGAACTACCGGTGCTGTGCAAGTTGTCGAAAAATAGCTCCTAAGGAAGCTTTTTGGCGAGTAGTCAGGCTCTATCCTTCTCATCAGGTACAATTAGATCGTGGCATGGGCCGTTCTGCTTACCTTTGTCGGGAAGCAGAATGCCTCAAAGCAGCTCAGAAAAAAAATCGACTTGGGCGATCGCTCAAAGCGCCTGTGTCTGACGAACTGTACCAAACACTTTGGCAGCGTTTAGCCACATCTGACTGTACATCTTACTCTGGCTCACCCGGACGAAAAACCGACAATAGTTCGGCATCGACTGTATAAACCCTCTTGGCAGCCCTACCAGTAATTACCGGTAGCGCCAGCTATAAAACCCCAATCCGATCTGCCCACCAGTCTGGAAAGATTTGTGTCAGATTAGATAAGGGTAGGGTACTAGCAGAGGTATCCTCAAGGTGGAAAGGCAAACTTTGAAGCTTGAGAGAGTGGGTTTTGCCAAAACTCAGACTTCGGAGTTCCAAGTTCCCAAACAGACTTGAGAATTCTTCAACCGCAGACTTCAGCGAGTTGCATCTTTTAGATAAAATTGCTGAGCGAGTACCAAAACCCCGATTCCTGACACTGAATCAATCACAGCGAATGATGTCGTCATTAGAACAAAAAATCACAATGTAAAAACTGGTTGGCACAAAAGAGGGCAGAGTGGATGAACAACGGCAAAGTAAGAATTTACGAATTATCACGGGAACTAAATTTGGATAATAAAGACATCTTGGCAGTATGCGAGCGGCTCAATATTTCAGTCAAGAGCCACAGCAGCACAATTACAGAATCCGAAGCAGAGCGCATTCGCAAAACGGCGGAAAAATACGTAGCCAGTAGCCACTCTTCCCCCGGCAAGCCAGCTCCACCCGAAAGAGCAGCAGCGCCATCTAGAGAATCTGGCCCTCACCCTAACGACCAACAAAAAAAGCAGCAAATTTTAGAAATACGCAGTCCAAAAGTACGACCGGCTGGTGCAAACTCCCAGCCTGCAGGCAACGAGGAGAACAAAAATCAGCCGGCGGCAACCGTGGCAACTCCTCCCAAGTCGCCTGCAGCTCAACAACTCCAGCCTCCAGCTAAACCGAATATCAATCGACCTGTACTGTCGAAGCCAAATGTCGCAGTCTCGGCGGCTCCGTCAGAAATAGTGTCGGAAACAGTCTCGGAAACAGTCTCGGAAAATGTAGGTGCGATCGCCCCGGAAACAACCGCCCAGGCTCAGGCACCTGCGGCACCTCAACCGCCGTCGGAAAAGGCTCCCGAACGCACCAAGCAACCGCCGATCGCCCCCCCTGCGCCGTCGGCCAAACTCACGTCGCCGCCAGTCAGAGGGGCATCAGAGTCGGCTAGCCGTACCCCACAAAATCTGGGGAATAAGCCGGTACTCAAACTTGCAAAAACCGAGCAAGAGCAATCAGAACAGTCAGAAACTCTGGAAGCGCCGGCTAAACCGAGCCGGCCCAGCAGACCGACACCGGGAGCTCCTACCGAATCTCGCGACGCGCAAAGACCGCGCCGGGAAGGCGCTGGTGGCCCAGTAAAAACTCCACTGGCCGCTCGACCCCAGCCCGGTGGCCCGCGCCGGAGCCTTGCCCCCGCAACGTCAGCTACCGGGCTGCGTAGCCGCGGCGGTGACACCGGAGCCCTAGGGGATGACACGGATGACAATGAAGAAGATAATACGCCGTTGCTGGAGATTCCTCTCCTCGAAAGGCCCTCCCTCCCTCGTCCTGCCAAAAAGACATCGGTCATTTGGGAAGAAGATGATGACGAAAACTCAGATGCTGCAAAAGCTGCTAAGGCTGTTAAGGCAAAACGTTCTCGCCTCAAACCCATAGACGAGGATGACGATGACTTAGAAAACGGCTTGGATATGCCAGCACCGGTCACGGTCAGCCTGTCCCTAGCCCGCCCAGCTAAAGCGAAGTCACAAGCAGCACCCAAGTCAACACCAACTCCGGGCGCACCCGGAAGCAGTGGAAAAAATAAAAGACCGGGCCCTTCTCACGATAAAAGTTCTTCTTCTGGTTCTAGTGGGGGACGCGGCAACCGGGGCAAAACAGCCGAAGCTAAGGTAGAACGTCCAGAAAAGCTGCTGCTGAGCAGGCCGATGACCGTTCAGGAACTAGCAATTACTTTGGCAGTTCCCGAAACCGAAATTATTAAGCGGCTGTTCTCTAAAGGTATTGCGGTCAACATTACCGAAACCTTGGACATTTCAGCGGTGAGAATGGTAGCCGAAGAAATGGGCGTAGAGGTGGAAACCCCAGAAAAAGTAGCCCCAGCTATCAAAGTGATCGAGATGCTGGACGAAGCGGATTTGGAATACCTCGAACGCCGTCCCCCAGTGGTAACGATTATGGGACACGTGGATCACGGCAAAACTACCTTGCTCGACTCGATCCGCAAAACCAAGGTGGCTCAGGGAGAAGCTGGGGGCATTACCCAGCACATCGGTGCTTACCACGTGGATGTGGTACACGAAGGCAAGAGCCAGCAGGTGGTATTTTTGGATACGCCCGGTCACGAAGCCTTTACAGCGATGCGGGCTCGGGGAACACGGGTTACGGACATCGCCATCTTGGTGGTGGCGGCGGACGACGGCGTGCGACCCCAGACAATTGAAGCGATCAGCCACGCGAAAGCGGCGAAAGTGCCAATTGTCGTGGCTATCAATAAAGTTGACAAGGAGGGTGCTCAGCCGGAACGGGTGAAGCAAGAGCTTACTGAGTACGGCTTGGTGGCAGATGACTGGGGCGGCGATATCACGATGGTTCCAGTTAGCGCGATCCGAGGCGAAAACCTGGATACGCTGTTGGAAATGATTCTGACAGTGGCGGAAATGGAAGACCTCAACGCCAACCCGCACCGACCGGCTAAGGGTACTGTGATTGAAGCTCACCTCGACAAGGCAAGGGGGCCTGTGGCAACTCTGCTGGTCCAGAACGGCACTCTGCGAGTGGGCGATATTGTGGTCGCAGGCTCGGCTTTGGGCAAGGTGCGGGCAATGATCGATGACCGGGGCGAACGCGTAGAGCAAGCAACTCCATCCTTCGCGGTGGAAGTGCTAGGGCTGCGGGAAGTTCCTCGCGCTGGAGACGAGTTTGATGTCTTCGCAAACGAAAAAGAAGCTGCGGCGATCGCCTCTGGAAGAGCTACCTCCCGACGAGATTCACGCCTGCTGCAAGGCGGCCGGATCAGCCTCAGCGGCTTCTCTCAACAAGCTAAGGAAGGCGTTCTCAAGGAACTCAACTTGATCTTGAAGGCAGATGTCCAAGGCTCCCTCGAAGCAATTGTCGGCGCTCTGACTCAACTTCCTCAAAAAGAAGTTCAACTCCGACTGCTGCTATCTGCTCCTGGGGAAATTACAGAAACGGATATTGACCTCGCAGCAGCCAGTAATGCTGTAATTATCGGGTTCAATACTACTCTGGCCACCGACGCTCGCCTCGCGGCTGACCAAGCGGGGGTAGACGTGCGGGAATACAGCATCATCTACAACCTCTTGGATGACATTCAAGGGGCGATGGAAGGTCTGCTGGAACCCGAACTGGTCGAAGAACCTTTGGGTCAAGTCGAAGTGCGCGCTGTCTTCGCGATCGGTCGCGGGGCTGTGGCTGGATGTATGGTACTCTCTGGCAAAGTCATCCGTAACTGTAAGGTGCGGGTGCGCCGGGGTAACAATGTCGTTTACGAAGGTGTCCTCGACTCCCTAAAACGGATGAAGGAAGATGCCAAGGAAGTCAATGCTGGCTTTGAATGCGGCATTTCCTTGAGCGGCTTTAGCGACTGGGCGGATGGCGATATTATCGAAGCCTACCGGATGGTTACTAAACGCCGGACTCTCTCTCAATAGTTTTGAGTTATGAGTGTTGAGGGGGAAGAGAATTTTTGAGCGATCGCAACCAAATTGCCGATCGCTCGCAACTCTTCTCTTCACTCAATACTCCCAAACTCATCACTCGCAACTTTTGTTTTTAACTTATAGCAGAAGGAAGAAGGTTTTAGTTATCGAGGAGAGAAGGAAGAAGTAATAAAAGCAAAGATGTCCGCAATTAACAACGTCCTCATCGTCTTGGCTGTTGCTAAAAATTCAAAATTTAAAACTCCAATAAAACTTACGCACAGCAATCGAGTTTCCTCCCAAAATGCTTGGTGTTAGCGCTAGATATGTAGTCTTCGCACCGGGTTTATTGGTTAAGAGTGCGTCCTAGACTATCAAAACTCAAAATTAAAAACTCATAACTCATAATTATTGAAAGTGCGTTCTTTTTGGTCAGATCCTTTTTTGTGGATTCACCTTTCTGGGGTGGCTACACTGCCGATTTTCCTGGGACTGTGCTTGCTGGGACTCGCAGTGGGTTCTCCCCTGCTCCCTGTCTGGTTAGAAATATTTTTAGTGGCTGTAGCAGGTATTATTCCTGTGCTGTGGATGCAGTGGTTCCGCCCTTTTTACATTTTTAGTATTTTAGTGGTGGCGGTAAAACCGCAGAATTTAACTTCTGTGCAGCAGCGGATTCTGACTCGGTTT
This sequence comes from Microcoleus sp. Pol17C6, assembly GCF_036701145.1. NCBI lineage: Bacteria > Bacillati > Cyanobacteriota > Cyanophyceae > Oscillatoriales > Microcoleaceae > Microcoleus > Microcoleus sp. Pol17C6. Next base: position 22,882 of record NZ_JAUBQH010000045.1, on the reverse strand, counting down.
AAAACTAAGTTAAATCAAGGACTCGCTCTTTTTGTCGCTGTTTTGCTGGCAGTAATTTTGTGGCAGCTTTACCGATGGGCCCCCCTGGCGGCTTCGGTGGCTCCCTTTCCTCCTTCCTGGCGGTGGGCTGGATTGTTGTTGGCAGCTTCTGCTTTTTTATCTAGCAATTTGTTTTTCCAGGTGTCTGCTAGTGTCATGGCGGTTTTGCTGACGCCGGAATCAGAATTTGCCGCGACAAAGCCTCATGTTTTAGAAAAAATTCGGCAGGATTTTACGATCGCGCCTTGGCAAGTCGATCGACTTTTGCCGGCTTTGGCAGCCGAGACAACTGCCACTGTGGCTGCACCCGTAGAGTCAATTGGGCCAGCATCCGCCATAGGGAATTCGTCAGTCGGCAGTCTTGTCAACCCACAACCTGCTGACAGCAACGGCCTTAAATCTCTACCCGAACAGTCGAGCGAAAAAAAGTTAAATTAAAAATTAAGAGGGGGACAATTGTAGTTTAAGCTACTTTAATTTGTACAGATGTATGCTGTGAAAAAAATAGGTAAGGCCCCTCTTCGGATAGAGATTATTAATAGTCTTAATATTTAATTTTTAATCGCAGGTTGTGGATATTTTATATTGGCTATCTGGAGAGAAGAATCTATAATAGAGAGTGTCAAGGTCAGCTTTCAATCCTTACAGGGGATTAAAACAGAGGTATAACAATATGGCGAATTATCTACCGCTCGCGCAAGAACCTCAAGCCGCCGAGCCGATTGAGCTGTGCGAAGATTCTGAAATCTGGGGCAGTCTCAAATCAGCGATCGGCGCAAGTTCAGGATTTCAACGCTGGCAGCTAGAACTCAATTTTGAGCGTCAGCAGCAAAATGCCACCATCGATCAGCAGGTTCGTTCCTATCTGCGGGAAACTTTAGAAACTTTGGCTTATTGAGAGCAGCCAAGCCAAATGCTGTAACCGATAGTACCTTCCCATCGCCCCATGTTTAAAACCAACTTGAAACACGGCGTTAATTTCACGATTTTTCAGAACAAAGGGCGTTTTAGAATGAATCATAGATATCCTAGCTCCTTCTATTCAGGAGCTAGGACGTTATCGATACCTACTCAAAAAAATCACCGTGTTCCATCTTAAAAAAATGAGCTGAGTTCCTTAAGGGGGCGACAACGCCTATCTTACCTTGATAGTAAAAGCATTGAATCCCCTGAACCTCAACAAAGATAGCGGATTCTAGACAGGCTTATTGACTCATAAGATCGTCCGAGATAGGCTTGAACCTGATTCTCTACGATCGCCACTCTCTTTTATTGACTCATGCCCGCACAGATATTTTCGCTTGACCATTTACTCAAAACCTTGACGCAGCAATGCTTTCAACCTGCTTTTCACCCCGTGAAGTGAGTTCCTCCAAGGATTGAAGTAATATCTGAGCACTACGCCGATGGTGGAATTTAGCAGCAATCTTCTGTCGTGATTTTTGAATCAGGCTCAATGTTAATTCTTTGTCCTTTAGCAATTTTGCTATGGCCTCTGCCATTTTTTCGGGATTTTCCGGCGGGACTAGCATACCGTCAACACCGTTATCTATCAGTTCCGCCATTCCACCCACCTGCGTCACTACTACAGGAGTTTGCATAGCCATTGCTTCCATAACAGCTACAGAAATTCCCTCTTTCAAGCTGGGTAAAACAAAAATATCAGCCTCTTGATAACCTTGGCGATTTCGTTCTTCTGAGACAGAACCAAGCAGCTCAACATAATCAGACATTGATTGCTCTTGAATAAATTTCTCGAGTTCTTTACGGTAGCCATTACCCGAGTTTGCATCTTCCCCAGCAATCTGCAAGCGGACATCAAACCCTTGTTGTCGAAGCAACTTAATTGACTCAATCAGGTACTTTTGTCCTTTGGCTATATTGAGACGGCCACAAGTGTAAATTAGGCATTGACTGCCTTCCTGCCAAGGAGTATAGGGAGTTTCACGCTTAATTTCATCGAGATTTACACCGACTGGTGACACCCTCACATCCTTTGGCAAGAAGCCTGCCAGGTCATTTTTAACCGAGTTGAGGAGTTGTTCAGACATTACAGAAGCAAAAGCAGAATATTTCCATTTTTGTTCTTGATTGGGCCCAAAATCTTCTAACTGACCGAGAAGAGCCAGACTATAAGTTATGTCCGAAAGTATGGAGGCAAATAGGGCAATATTAGCAGCATTGCTACAGGAATGAACGTGGACGTGAGACCAGCCCTGGGTTCGGGCAAGCCAAGCTAGCTTAGCCCCCATAACAACCAATACCAAATAGTAAAGTCTTTGAGAAAAGGATATATTTTTAGTATTAGCAATTACACTGAGACAGCGCCACCAGGCAATCGGGCCAGCTTTGATGAGCTCTATGGGAACATTCACAAAATCTTTGATCTCAAATGGTATCAAATAATCAGTCATACTTTGCGCTTTCTCAGCCCAAGTATGTACAACTTGAGTGGGCGGACGGCGGGTTGATATCATGTGAGGTTCCATACCAAGATCGAGCATTGCTTGATATTCTCGCCATATCCAAGTATGAGTTTGTCCGGGAAATTCAGGGATAAAGTAGCCAATCTGTTTATTCATTATTGATTATTTTCCTTAGCAACTTGACAAATTGAAATATGCTAAACCATCAGTTATTTGTTCCTGAGCAAAGATGATTTTTAGCTGGCTGAACCCACGCCCTGCCATTTTTTTGGGAGAGGTAGTCCGTGATTTCAATAACTAGCTATACAAAATCTAGGTTCACAGGATTTGGACTCACATTCGGCACCCCAAAGAGTTCATGTCTCAGAATTTTTAAGAGCTACAAATATAGTTTTGGGGATACCCAAAAGTCTAGATGTAGGAACAAAAGACTCCAACCCCACTACATTGAAAGGGTGTAGAATTTTAGGTTACTGAATGTGAGCAGTTCTTCAATAGATGGTGACTAGCCGGAGAGGTTTCACATTGTTGTCTAGCTAATAGTCTAGGTGGCTTGGCCGGCTGTCAATTCTAATTGAGTCCGATCTTTGCCGATCGCCAAACATTTTTTAACAGCAGCAATTACATCTTCCACATCTGCATCTGTTAGTTTGGCCGAAATCGGCAAGCTAATTGTATGCAGTCCGATGTAGCTAGCATTCGGATAGTCTTCCGGCTGCCATCCAAACATTTGTTGATAGATAGGATGTTCCGGCATACTCATGTAATGTACGCCGACACCGATATTTTCAGCATTTATAGCGTTGAGAAACTCGTCGCGGCTGATTCCTGCTTTGGCTTCATCTACCAGAATGGTGTAGAGGTGATAAGCATGAATTGTATCCGGTTCGGGACTGGCGGGCAAAGTAATCGGCAGATCCGCAAATGCTTCGTTGTAGCGCTGCCAAATCTGCTCCCGCCGCTGCCAATAAGGAGCAACTCGTTTCATTTGATGAATGCCGATCGCAGCTTGCAAATCCATCATATTGTATTTAAAACCGACCTCCACCACTTGGTAGTGCTTGTAACCCGAGTCTCCGAAGCGCTTCCAAGCATCTTTGCTCATACCGTGCAGCGCTAAAATTTTGAGCCTGTCGGCGTCTTCTTGACGGCCGGCCAGAATCATTCCTCCTTCGCCCGTCGTAATGTTTTTGGTAACATAAAAGCTGAAGCATCCGAAGTCGCCAAATGTGCCTGCTTTCCGCCCCTTGTACTCTGTTTCGATCGCGTGAGCGCAGTCTTCAATTAACTTCAAGTTGTGACGGCGAGCAATCTCGCAAAGCGCATCCATGTCACAGGGACGGCCTGCAAAATGAACCGGCAAAATTGCTTTTGTTTTTGGAGTTATTTTAGCTTCTACTTGAGCCGGGTCAATATTCATTGTCACCGGATCTACATCCGCCAGTACCGGTGTTGCCCCGGCGTGGATGATCGCATTAACTGTAGCGCAAAAAGTCATCGGAGTAGTAATGACTTCATCCCCCGGTTCTAACGAAGCAGCGAGGATGCTCAAGTGCAGTGCCGCCGTACAGGAATTGACTGAAATCGCGTACTGGGAACCCTTGTAAGCTTTGAAGTCATTTTCAAAACTCATGACTTTAGGGCCTGTACCTAACCAACCTGTTTTCATGGTTGACACCACTTCTTGAATTTCAGCATCTTCGATCGCCGGAGCGCCGAAAACCAAAAAACGGTCTTTTGAACGAATAGGATTGTTGTTCATTTTTCTAGTGTTACCCAGTAAATAGAGTCGAGCGAGTGAAAGTGTAGACCCCTAAAAAGTAAGATTTTATTGGGATTGGAGGTGCTGTTAATTAATCCACTCTCTCACCTTTTTTTAGTCAAGAGTTTTGGGGATGCCTTGCGCAATGGCATTTGTTATAGCACGAGCTTACTAATGACCAGCCGTTTTTCCGCAAGCGCCTGATTCTGACAGCGTTTCTCTATATTAATATAGATAATCTCCCATGTCCACCCGATCGGATTTCATTTTATGGGCGATACACAAGCTCTTGCGTGCATTTTGTGTTTTAAATACTTTATTCAAAAAAAACAAGACTACTTCGGGATATTTTTTTTGTCAACTGTCGAAAATCTATCCCCATATAGATTTTACAGCGAAGTTATCTAATTTTTGATTTTTGATTTTTGATTTTTGATTTTTGCATTAGGAATGACTGATTTCCGTCTGGTTTGAAGCTTGCCTGGAGTTAGATTGTGTTTTTAACTCGTGTCAAAATTAGGCAAATTTTGCACAAAAAAAAGTAACTTCCCTGTAATTGATGCAGGTTCAGCAATATTCTGCGATCGCTCGAAGCAATCAACCGTCCTTGACCAAATCCACTACTACAATCTAGGCAGACGAATCTTGTTCAAAATGTCTTGCAGCCGTTCTGAAACGCCGCCCAATTGTTCTGACAAAGCTACAAGTTTGCCGTAAGCTTCAACTAAACGATCGCCCTCAACGTAAACTTCTGGAGTAGGATAATTCTTCATAGCTTCCAGCAGTGTAATCTCGTTATCATTAGTGGCCGATAGCACCAAAGCCTCGCGCAAAGCTTCTCGATTTGCATCCCCAGAAGGAGTGCGAATTACCTGACCCACTTCATCGAGAATTATTTCCCCAACCTTACTGTTAAGCGTGCGATCCAAAAAGCTTTGACTGACTTTCACCGGTCTCATCAGACTGTTGCGAACCGCTTCCGGGTCTTTTTTTGCCTTTCCCAGCAGCATTTCTAACGCGGGGGACATTTGCCCAGTTTCTGCAAAAATTTCTAATTCGCTGACAGGTAAAGTCATTCGGATCGCACTGTATTTGAGCACTACCTTTTCGGCAGCCGCCGCAGCATTGCTGTAAAAGACAATTCCCGCGCCTGCTGCTAAAAATAATGTCCACCGCCCTTTGAAAAAGGATCGACCCATAGTAAAATCTCCCAACATCTTTTTCTACTTCGACTTTGACACATTTCATTACTTACTGCACAGGCTAAGGTCTTCGGGAAATACCAAATTATTTGATCGCCCCCGCACTTATACCATTTTAGATTTTAGATTTTAGAATTGCGAATGAGTGATGACGATCGTGGTTTCGATCACAAGTCTACAGTTGGATGATTTTTGGGAACTGGTATTACCTATATCGGATGCTAGGCAAAAAACTCGGTTCAAGGCACTTGTAGCGGCCTCTCTGTACGCGGTACACACCCTACTGATAACACTCAATCATTCAGTTTTGCGACCACGATTCAACAGTCAACAGTCAATACTCAACAGTCAACTGTCAAGCATCACCGACGGTGCAACCGAAATTGATATGATTCTCTCTCCCAAGCTCCCGATCCTAGCAAAATGCCGAACGCCAGCTATTCTATCAGTGAAGGCTGGCGCTGGGCTTAAATTTATTTAATATATTTAGGGTCTTTATGAAAGCTGACCCCAATTGAACGAATTACAAGCGGTTTATGATTAGGGCCTTTAAATTTGCTGACCCCAATTGAAGCCACACTATTATAATTACAGGGATCGCTGGCAAACCACGATTTCATAATAATTTCTTTATATTTCTAACTTTTCCTTGCCTCAGATAGATTTTTGTCTCCATTTGTAAACTTTTGTTACTTCGACTTCGGGGATCGGCCCTCGGCGCGCTGCTCCCAGCGAAACAGGAACACCATCAGGGCCACAACTCCGACTTGGAGGGCAAAATTAGGCAAAGCAGAGCCAATTTCCCGGCCAGAGGCAATTTTAGCGAGGAAAACCAAGCCGCCGATAAAGCCCGAAGCGCCACAAGCTATGTAAACAAACTGTCGCAGAGGCCGGTAGGGAGTGGCCATTTCTGCGGTTAAACGCTCGTATTGTTGGCGGCTGAGGTTGCGCGGGTTTTTGGGGATGTTTGTGCGATCGTCCGAATTGGGGGCTGGCATAGATTTAGGAAATAGGTAAATTAGGATTGGGCCACAAAAACCCGGTTTCTACCAAAAACCTTCTGGCTTAGGTGGCAACTACTGCCGAAAAACCTGGTTTTTGGTACTGGGTGCGCCAGAGAGAGCGAATATTAGACTACAACAAATATCTCACAACTGCCGAAATAAATCACCGTTGAATCCAAACCACAACTGTCTGCAAACAGCCGACAAAAACACCCAAAATCCCTCCTAAATTTACAATTCCCTGCAACTCGCTTTGGACAATTCCCTGAATAGCTAACTCCAACTCTTCAGGAGAAGTACCTTTTACTCGATCGACAATCACCTGGTCAATATTCAAAATCGGGATAGCCTGAGCTACAATATTTTCTAAATCCCGCTCTAAATAGCGCTCTAAAACCAAAGCCAGTTCTTGGCTGACAATTCCGAGGGAAGCGCTCATCACCGCTGAAGTTTGCAATCGATTGAGAAGCAACCGCGAAATATTTTCCCAATCAATAGATTTGCTCAACCCCTCAAGTACCTCTGTACCCCGCTGCTGAACGTAGCTGCGAACGCTGTCGCGCATAGTTTTTCGCAACTGTCTCACAGTCGAAACCGGTAAATTTTGCATCGACAAATTTTGCAGCCATTCCTGAATTCGCCCGCGAATCCCCAAAGAAATAGTTAACTCTGCTAAGCGCTGATTTGTCGCTTCTCTGTCATCAAGACAAAAAGTCCGCAGCCGAGTTAAAGTATTCCGCAAACCAAACAAATTTGCTACTACCCAATAAGTGCCGCTGGTTTTTTCTCGAAACCCTTCATCGATGATCGAAATATTGCGATCCGTCAAAAAGTCAATTAAAGCCTGCCTCAGCACTTCCGGGGGTATTACTACCTGCAACAACCACTCAGCAAGCTGAGCCGCCTGAGCTTCCGTTAGCTGAATCTCCAGCAAAACTTGATCGAAAATTTGATTAAGCTGAGCTTCTAAAAAATCTTCCCGGCGCGCCAAAACTTTGAGAATTCGCGGCATAGATTCCCCCAGCAAATCTCGCAGAATGTTTGCGAGAATTTTAGCGGTTTTTTGCTCGGCGTCAGCTTTTACCTGATCCAGCGCCAACTGCAACAGCCAGAGAATTATCGACTGCATCCGCTCGGTTTGCAGGAGGCGGCGCGCCAAGTTTTGCAGTTCCTCCGGCGTCAGCAGGGAACCCATAATTGTGTCGGAAATTCGCTTTGCTAAACGCTCTTGGTTGCGGGGGATCAAACCGGGAGTGAAAGGCAACTGCCGCCCTTTGATGTAAATAGCTCGATAGGGGCGGAACAGCATTTTGATAGCTATATCGTTAGTGAAATAGCCAATAATTCCTCCCACTACAGGTGGGGCCAACAACAGCCAAATTTCAGACGCATTCATAGAGGATTAAAATAGGGTAAGGTGCACAGGGCTCGGTGCACCCTATAGTTAGATAGCTGATCTAGACTGCAAGCATTTTTTATTTTAAATTGCTTTGCCCAGTACCAATACTCCCATCATAGCTCCGGCAATGGGGTAGTGGGTGGCGGAGGCAAATCCGGCTTGGCGGGCGATCGCGACTTGCTGCTGGCCGATCGGGAATTTTTCTAAACTAGGATTAATGTAAGCATATTCTTGAGTCATGCCAAATTGCTGAGCAATGGGCACTACGAGAGTGTCTAGATAAAACTGCTGAAAGCTCCGCATTAGGGAATTGCTGGGGCGGTGGAGGTCGAGAATAGCTGCTTTGGCACCGGGTTTGAGTACGCGGTGCAATTCCTGAAGACTGCGGGGGATGTCAGTCACGTTACGCAGGCCGTAACCCATTGTGGCGCAGTCGAAGTAATTGTCAGCAAAAGGCAAGTCTAGGGCGTCAGCTTCTACCCAGGAGATGGGACTTATAGGGGTGAGAAAAGGTCGATCGCGCCTCGCAGCCACGGCTAATTGTTCGGCGGAAAAATCTACTCCAAATACGCAACCGGTCGGCCCTGCTTGTTTAGCCAGCAGCAAAGCTAGATCCCCGCTACCGCAGCACAAGTCTAAACAAGTATTTCCGGGGCCGGCACTGCTCCATTTCACCGCCATTTGCTTCCAAATCCGGTGTTGCCCAAAGCTCAACCAGTCGTTCAATTGGTTGTAAACTGGTGCAATTCGATTAAATATAGTTTTAATTTGTTCGGCGTTATTAGTCATCGGTCATTTGTCATTGGTGATTGATAATTTGTAAAGTCAGCCGGAAAAAATAATTAATCCGTGCATTCATGTCATGCTGTCGCCAGTCATTAATGCTTTTTTATTTGTTAGCGAGCGCTGAGCTTTTGTCGAAACTCATTGGTTTGCTATCATTTTAAACTCAAGACTTAGAGGCGACTAAGGACTAAGGACTAATGACTGATGACTCATGACTGATGACTAATGACCCTGAAAACTCGTCAATACCAAAGCAACTTCTTGAGCGGCGAGGTGAACTGTTGTGAGTTCGTCGGGGCGCAGAGAACAAGGCTGCTTCCACTGCATGGAAATCAGGGCGATCGATCGACCTTTGTGAATCACCGGGATGGTCAGGTGAGCTTGAATGCCGGATTTCTGATAGTGCGGCAGACTCGCTAGGTTTGTGTCGAGTCCAATATTCACAGCACCCTGAATAGTTTGAGAGGTAATTGCTTCTCGAACCAGAGGATCATCTGCCAGCCAATTTTCCACAGGTGAACCAGTGGTGTGACAGCCTTGGAGTGGCATTAAAACATTTCCGTCCACCAGTTGTAAAATGCAATAGTCCGCCAAAAAATTATCACTTATAGCAGTAGCAATTGGGTCTAAACTTGCTTCCAAACTCGGATAATCCACAGCCGTTTGCATGATTGTTGCTAACAGTTGTATTTGATTTTGGGCGCGATCCAATTCCTCAGTCCGCTGCTTGAGAATTTCATAAGTCTCGGCAGCCTTTTGCACCACCATTTTCAGTTCGTTCGGGTCCCAAGGCTTGGTGATATACTTGTAAACCTGTCCTGAGTTAATCGCATCCACCAAGTCTTCAATGTCCGTAAAACCAGTCAAGATAATTCTGACAGTATTCGGAAACTGGGGCACGGTTTTGCTCAAAAACTCCGTTCCCTTCATTTCGGGCATCCGCTGGTCGGAAATGATGACGGCGACCTCGCCTTCGATGCCGAGGACTTCCAAGGCGCGAATTCCGCTCTCAGCTTTGAGCACGTTAAAATCTCGTCGGAAAGTGCGGTAGAGTAAATCCAGATTGTCTGGTTCGTCGTCTACTACCAGCATTTTGGGCTTTTTCGGTCTGTGTAGGGTCATGAGCTGGCGTTTAATTTGATCTAGCTCTGAAATGGCATTATCCATAACAATACGATAAACTCCCCTTTGTAAATTTAGGCGAGCAACTATTCTGTAACAATAGTCTCATAACTCACTTACTATTAATCTATCGCTCTGCCGCGACACGAGCCTTGCCGGTATCCAACCACACATAACTTAGCGCTAGTTTTTGATTCAATTATGACTGATACACCGCAAGATTCATCCCCTCCTGCATCTGCATCCTCCACAACTGCTGTGGATGCCGAAAAGTTAATTCGATCGCTCCGCCGAAAAGAAGGCACTTGGGTAGAGTGGGGACAGGCCTGCACTGCACTGCTAAAAGCTGGCTACAACTCTCAAAGGATTTTTGAAGAAACAGGTTTTGAGCCAATTCAGCAAAATCAAGTGAGCGTCGCAGCCCAAGTCTACACCAGCATGGTAAATGCTGGGGCTTCCGAGGAAGTTCGATCGCACTTTTTGGGCAAAGGTAGCGATATCTTATACGAGTTTCGGATTCTCTCTCAAGTAGAGCGGGCCGGGGCGGCTGCTTTGATGCTAACCCACAATTTGGATGTTGACGATGCTCGCCAAGTTGCTAAAGCCATCAAGGAGTTTTCGCACTTCGGGAGTCTCCCCCAAGGGTTCACAGACACTCCCGGCGATGCTATGGCTTACCAATGCTGGCAATTGGCGAGACAGAAAAGCGATTTGCAAGAGCGATCGCGCTTAATTGCTCGCGGTTTAAAATTAGCTAGCAGCCAAACCGCTAGGGCGCAAATAGAGCAATTGCTCGTCGATTTTACCGTAGTTCCGAGACGGGAAGCGCCCCGATTGCCCGTCTACCGGCTCGATACCGAGGAACAATTGCCGCGCGTTGTCCCGGTTGTGGGCAAATTGCCGCTTTCTACTACAGATTTGGTGGCAGTGCCTTTGCCGGAGGAAATCGAGCCGTTCCGAATGGTAAAATTTTCCGGAGCGGGAGCTTGGGTGGCGATTCCCGGATGGCAGGTAATTTTGAACGCTGAAGATCCGGTGGCGGTTTTGGGAATGAGCGATCGATTGCCGGTACCGCTGCAAGGCAAAGTTGAAGAAGTTTTGATTATTGCCGATCGAGCCCAAAGACAGTGGGATGCTGAGAGTTATTTCCTCGCCGATAACGGGGGCAATTTAGAATTGTACTGGTTTGAACAATCCCCAGATATTCCTATTTTGGGGCGAGTTGTTCTGGTGATGCGTCCCAAAAAGATAGTGGATGAAGACTATACCAAAGATGGATGGCAAATTGATGATTAGTCAGTTGACTGTTGACTGTTGACTGTTGACTGTTGACTGGAAAGCTAATAACAACTAACAACTAACAACTGACTACTGACTACTGAGGCGGTTTCGGCTCTTGAATTGTCGGAACAGAATGCTGTTTCTTAAATCGATTAAAGCCGTAAACCGCAGCCGCAATTAACAGCAAATAAGGACTGTAAGCCAATAGCCAAATACCTAAACTAAACAAACCGAGCGTCAATTCACCCACAGAATGAGTCGCTTTCCCCCAAGTTTCCTGTACCCGCAAGCCTAGAGAAGGTTCCTGAGTTTGTTGAGCCGATACTGCTGCTTCTAGAGTTAAGCTAATAGTCGAATAAGCTACTTGATTTCGCAAACTTTTTAACTGAGCGTCAATGCGTTCGATCGACTCCCGAATATTGCTCAACTCCTGAGCAGCTTTGAGCACGTCGCCGACAGAGCCCGATCGCTCCATAATTTTTAACACCATTTCCTCGGATTTGCGGAGGTTCCGCAGCCTAGCCTCGCTGTCAACTAATTGATCGGTAACATCCTCAGCCGTCAGAGAACGGTTCTCTACAGTTCCGAGTTTTGCCAAAGCCTCTAAAGTCGTTTCTAAACGTTCTTGAGGCACGCGAATCTCCACAGACGCCGTTTGGCGGACACTCGAATCCGGCGGCTTTTGATTTTGGAAACCCAAGATATCGCCTTGCTGTTTTTCGACAATATTGGTAACAGATTTAGTGCTGGCGTCAATAGATTTGACAACTACACTGAGTTCGGCTTTTTTAATCAGTTGGGGACGGGTTGCGGTCGTTTCTGCTGCTTTTTTTGATGAACCAGAAGCTTTTAGCCTTTGGGCTGCTGGCTCGGGTGCGGCTGGTGGTGGTGGAGCCGATGTGGGAACTTGGTTTTCACGGATGCTAGATGAAGCTTCGCCGCCTGTAGCGTTGGGCAGTGGAGATCCGCAGCTAGGCAAAGCAATGGTTGAAGATAAAGTTAAGAATAACGCCACAGCAAAACGAGTTGTGCTTTTGTTAGCTGGGTTTGGGTTTGGCTTGGGCGGGGGCGAATTGGTTTTGAGGTGAGTTTCCATTTGGGTGATTCCTATAAAAAAGGCTTGGGTATTGAATTTTATGCTGGTTTCAATTTAAGCTTCAATAGATAGTGTTAGTTTAGCCGATACCGAAATGGAAACGGTAGAGGTTGAATACTTGGGGATTTCTAACCGCAGATGTAGGTCGATCGATGTTGGCGCAATGACGGTTTGGGTTCTGCGCAGAGGCATCGCAACTAAAGCACGTCGGTTTCTGATACCGTTTGAAAATGCTGAACCCCACAAATATTTTTCTAATCTAAAATCTAAAATCTAAAATCGCATGACAGATGAATTTGATACTGATTTTATGCGATCGACAGCCCAGATCGATCGCCCGGATGTAGCCTCAACGCTTTCCGAATCAGGGTTTGCCGGAGTTTTGCGAGAACAAGCTTGCCTTAAAATTCGCGAAAGCTTGCGTGCGGGGCAGCAGGACATGGCGGATTGGCAAGGCGGCCCCCTTGCTGTTTCGGCGGTTCCGGGGGCCGGGAAGTCTACGGGAATGGCTGCTGCGTCGGCAATTGCGATCGCCCGCAACCAGCTTCACAGCCGCCGCCAGTTAATTGTCGTGACATTTACGCGATCGGCTGCTGCTAATATTAAAGCTAAAATTCGGGAAAGATTGGCAGAATTGTCTTTATCTCAAGGCGGTTTTGCGGTGCACACTTTGCACGGTTTAGCTTTGAATATTGCGATGCGCCATCCTGATTTGTCGGGTTTAAATTTAGAAAATTCAACTTTAGTTACTCCCACTCAAAGTCACCGATTAATTCGTACCTGTGTAGAACTTTGGATTGCCGAAAATCCCCGCCGATATCAAGTTTTGTTGGAAGGACAGCAATTCGACGGAGAGGAAACGGAGAGGCTGCGGCGACAATCGGTTTTGCGGACAGAAATTTTGCCGCAGGTAGCTAAAACTGTGATTCACGAGGCGAAATCTTCTGGTTTATTTCCCGAACAGTTGTTAGAAATGAACGCTCTTGATACAGGGGACGGTTATGAGATTTTAGCAGTAGCTGGGGGTTTATATCAAAAATATCAGGCTTTGTTGAGGAGTCGGGAATTCATCGATTACGACGAGATGATTTTAGCAGCTTTGCGGGTGTTGGAAAATCCGAGGGCGAGGGCGATGGAGCAAAAGCAAGTATTTGCCGTTTTCGAGGACGAAGCACAGGATTCGACACCTTTGCAGACTCGGCTTTTGGAAACATTGGCGATCGATCCCGATCATCCTACTTTACCTCCCAATTTTATCAGAGTTGGCGACCCAAATCAAGCGATTAATTCTACTTTCACTCCTGCCGACCCGATTTATTTTAACCAATTTTGCGATCGGTGCGAAGTAGAGAATAAGTTAGCGACAATGGACGGCGCAGGCCGCAGCACCCAGGTGATTATCGATGCGGCTAACTTTATGTTGCAATGGGTAAATAGCTCGAAATTAGCGGGAACAGAACAGCCTTTTCGCGACCAAACTATTAAGCCAGTACCCAGCCATGACCCGCAGCAGAATGCAAATCCGGCTCCCATTGGTCGCGGCTTAGAATTGCATACTCCCCGCGATATTTACCATACAATTGAGTTAATTGGCAAGCGGGTAATTGAGTTGGTAGAGGAATTTTTACCCACCGATTTTGAATTTGGCAGGGATGGCAAAGATATCGATTCAGGGGGAGAAGCGAGTGAGGGGGAAAATAGTGCCAAATTGCCGTTAGAAAATCTGAAATCGATGGCTATTTTGGTGCGCGAAAACAAACAAGGTAAGTTTATCAAAGAAGTGCTGGAAAATCCTAAAAAACACGGATTAAGCTTTGATTTGCGGAAATACGGGATTAAAATTGAGGATGTGGGAGAGCGGGACAGACATTCTCAAGTACCTTGGGAAATTTTAACACTGCTGCAATTCCTCGATCGCCCGCACTCTCCAGACTACCTGAAAGCAGCCTTAAAGATTTTGAGCGATCGGCAACTGATCCCCAAACAAGACTACAATGCTTTTGCGACTAGCCCCGAGCAATTTCTTTACCCAGGCCCGCTAGACCCCCAGCAGTCAGATCCCGTTCGCAAATGCCGCTATTTTTGCTGCGGTTTGCTGCAAGCTAGTTTAGAACTGCCACCCTACCAAATCATTTCATTCTTAGCCTTAGCGCTGCAATACGACCAAACAGAATTAGCCACCGCCGACAAATTAGCAGAACGAGTAGCAATCCAAACAGCCGGCAACAATTCCATGCGGAATATTTTGGATGTACTCAGTGAAATTGTCAGTTCCGAAAGATTTGAACCTGTGGATGCAGACGACAAAATAGAAGAACGCTATACCAGCAAAGGTCAACTAACAATTATTACCATGCACAAAGCCAAAGGATTGGATTGGGATTGCGTATTTTTGCCGTTTCTGCACGAACAAACCATCCCCGGAAATTTGCGAGTTTTGCCGCAAACCCGATTTTTAGGAGATTTCACTTTAGCAGAGGTAGCGAGAGCGCAGATTCGAGCAAGTTTGCACGAAAAATATCCTTTACCAAATCTAGGCGAAGCCTGGGAACAAGCAGGTTATTTGAAAACAGCAGAAGAATTTCGACTGCTGTATGTGGCGATGACGCGAGCAAAAAGCTTGCTGTGGATGGCGGCGGAGAAGAAAGGGCCTTTTACTTGGAACAAACCGGAGAATTTGCAGGAGCAAAAACCTTGTCCGCTAATGCCTGTTTTGAAGCAGAGATTTCCGAGTAATGCCATATAAAATAAATAAGAAGTAATCAGTAATAAGTAGCTCGTTCCCTGCTCTACTCATGGGTGACAAGTTAAGCTGAAGTCCCCCCATTTGTTGCTCCGATTACTCAACAATAAATATGGCCTGCCTCTATCTGTAATTCCTACTGCTCAACTATCCTTCGTTGCCCGATCGCCCTTAGCTCAAAATGGTGTTTCTGCCTTTAAGTATAACCTTTCTCCCAACTGCGGATGCTCAAAAGAAAGTTCCCGCGCGTGTAAGTGTAGCCGCTTCGCAGCAGCCCGACATCCGTAAAGCCGATCGCCCAAAATCGGTATTCCTAACCCTCGAACATCCGCTGCATGAACCCTCAATTGATGAGTGCGTCCCGTCAGCGGCAAAAACTCGACGCGATCGCAATTTCCCTCCCTCGCCATTACCTGAAAGCGAGTAACGCTGGGTTTTCCGCACTCCCAATTGACTTGCTGGTAAGGGCGATTTTCTGGATCGCCCCAAAGTGGGAGATCGATCGTCCCCGCCTCAATTTTTACACTACCCGAAAGCAGCACTTCATAAACTTTGTGAACCTGCTTTGTTTCAAATTGCTGCCTGAGTTGACTGCTGGTTTCTTTGTCCCGCGCCAATAGCAAAATACCTGATGTTTCCCAATCTAAACGATGCACCGCATTCAAATCAAAACTATCCGGTAATAAGTTACGCAAACGACTAAAAACACTATCTTGATTTTGCAGATAACGACCCGGAACTGACAACAATCCAGAGGGTTTATTAACCGCAATCAACCATTTGTCTTCATAAATAATCGGTAGCATTTGCGTAACGGGCAAGATGCCCGTTCCACAAGAAAAATTATTGCTTGTGGGGTGGGCTTCTAGCCCGCCCGTAAAACCCTCATCCATATTAGAAACAATCGGATTTTGAGCCAATCCTGACAGCAAAAAACCCATCAACGGCTGACACCGATCGCTACAAGCGCCATAAAATTCTCCCTGAATCTTATCCCCCGATGGCGGCCCCCACCAAAACTCAGCCATTGCCAGCGGTTTCAGGTTGTGTACTGCCGCGTAGTGGAGCAATTTTGGCGCGCAACAGTCGCCGGTGCCAGTGGGAATAGAATTGGTTGGCATCAATGAGGAGAGCGAGATAGATTTTCCCAAAAAATTCACCAGAGTGTAAGCCGCGTGCATTTGCGTTTGAAGTTCGCGGGAAAGTTCTTTTCGCTGCTGTTTCAGCGCCCGCATCCGCCCATCTGCTGCTTCAATTAATTGTTTTAGCGGGTGCAATGTTTCATCCCGCTGCCGTTTTAATTGCCTGCGTTCCATTTTCTCCAAACGGCTTTCTTGATTCAGTTGTTCCAGGGCAACTTCTAGTGTTTCTGCTGCGAGAGTTTGACACAGTAACTGGCGTTTTTCATCTCGCTGCAGCTTGCAATTGCGGTGGCGATCGCTCAAAACTTGCAATTGCACTTCAAACTCCCGAAATAAGGCTTCATACTCTTGTCGCTGCGGGAGTTGATTCAGTGCAATAAGTTCCTGTTTCATCGCCTCCAATTGAGTTAACGTGCGGGCTTCCTCAAAAGCAACTCGATCTCGTCCCGGAATCGGCGGCACCCAGCCCTCAACAATGCTGCAACCGTTCAGCAGCCCGGAAAATGCTTTGAGTATCCGCTGTTCCCCCGAAGGCATCTCCACCAGTAATATGCCGTACATCTTGCCTTCGCGATCGTAGGCACCGTCAGCCGCAAGGTACTGCATAAAACCGCGGGCGAGCTCCTCGGACATTCGAGTGCGGGGCAGTCTCAGCAGCTCGTCGCTTTGAGGACAACGGCCTTCGTACCAATAATTCGGGTGCGAGTCGATCGACTCCCAATCGCAGTCAGTGAAATCTAAAAGCGTGTGCAACTCTAGCATCTTAAATTTGGTTTTAAACCTGAATTAGGGCATATGTGCTTGTGTCCTCGATGCTTTCGGTCAATCGAAAATCGCAAATCGAAAATCGAAAATCGACTGACCGTATCTTACAGGGGTGTACCAAAAGTGGGAAGGGTGCATAATTTTATACCTACTCGAATTAAGTAAAAAGGATTTGTCGCACCAAGCCTGATATGCTAAATTTGTTTCAAAACAGCAGCGATATTAAGAAAAGCATAAGTTAATATATAAGACCGCAAGCTTGTTATCCCACTAAATTTTTATGTGAAAGGCGTATGCCAGACCTCTCGACTTCGGCTACAGAAAACTCCTCAAACCCCCAACCTGCTCTGCTGCCGCCGATTTTAAGAATTTTTGCAGCATTTCCAGACTACGATCGGGGCAATAGATTGTACGCCGCAGGAAGGTACGAAGCGGCAGTTCTTTGCTACGGAAAAGCCGTTCAAATTAAGCCGGACTGGGCCCGGGCGTGGCTGAATCTGGGCAAAGCTTACAAGCAACTGCATTCCTACGCAGAAACCGTAGCCTGCGCCGATCGAGCTACAGCAATTAATCCCGAAGAATACTGGGCTTGGATGCTGCGCGGCACAGGGCTGTTAAGTTTGCAAAATCACTCAGAAGCGATCGCGGCTTTCGACACCGCAATTCAAATCAATTCAGAAAAGCACGAAGCTTGGTATCAGCGGGGCAGAGTTTTAGAGGAATTGCAGCAGTGGGATGCAGCCGCAACCTGTTACAAAAAAGCAACCCAACTTCATCCGAATTTGCCCGCCATGTGGTATCGGCAAGGCAACGTGTTGGTTCAAGCGGAGCGCTATCCTGAAGCCGTGGCGGCTTTCGAGCGGGCGCTGAAACTCGTCCCGACTAATTGGGAAGCTTGGCTGAACCGAGGTTTGGCTCTAATGAAAGCCGAACGCTACGCTGAAGCTGTAACTTCTTACGATCGCGCCATTCAACTGCAACCACAAAATAGTCTGGCTTGGTTCAATCGGGGCATTGCTTCCGCAAAACTGCACAAATATGCAGAAGCGGTGACTGCATACGATCGCGTACTGCAAATGCAGCCCAACGACTGCGAAGCTTGGTTTTATAAAGGAATGGCCCTCAAACACCAGTGGGCGGATGCGGCAATTGCTTGTTTCGATCGGGCAATTCAAATTAATTCTTTTTATCCCGAAGCATGGATCGGGCGCGGTCAAACACTGTCTGAATCGAGAGATTTTGAAGGGGCGATCGCAGCTTTTGACCAAGCCGTTCAAATTAATCCGAATTTTCCCGAAGCTTGGCTGGGTAGAGGCATCGCCCTAGCAGGATTGGAACGCTACAAAGAGGCAATTATCGCTTACAGCAATGCCCTACAAATTGAAGGTAATTTTCTAGAAGCTTGGAACTTGCGAGGCGAAGCTCTGGAAAAATTACAGCAATACGAAGAAGCGATATCCTGTTTTGATAAAGTAATCTCTCTGACTTCAGAAGCAGAAATTACATCAAAAGTAGGGTTGCAGCAAGGCGCAGCGCTGGAAAAATTGCAGCGTTACGAAGAAGCCGTCGCAGCTTACAACCGCGTACTAAAAATCGTGCCAGACAATTTTGAAGCTTGGTTGAAACGTGGCAACGCTTTGTCAAAATTGCAGCAGTACGAACAAGCTCTAGCATCATACGATCGAGCAATTACTGTCTGGCCGGACAACTATCAAGGCTGGGTACAGCGAGGTCTGATCCTAGGGGAAATGCAGAATTATTCCCAAGCACTCGTCGCTTTTGACCAAGTGATTCAACTCAAGCCAGACAACTGGGAAGCTTGGGCGCAGCGGGGTGACGTTTTGCAAAAATTGCAGCGAACTCAAGATGCTATTAGCTCTTACGGAGTCGCCCTCGAAATCAAACCCGATTACTACGAAGCTCTAGTCAGTCGAGAAGAATTGAGGCTCAAGGGCGCGATGTCAGGAAAGTGGTAAGGGGAAATTGACAGATAGTTTTGATTTTTGAAATTGCTTTGTTCCTCGTAATACTGCGCTGGGGTAAAGCTTGAACTATTTAAGTTAAAACTAAAAAACTTCCCTCTTCTCTCTGCTCCCTAGAAACAATCCAAAAGAGCCGGAGACAACCTCTCCTCTAGCCTTGGTGGGTTATCAAGAAATTGGGTTTAAAACCCCGTCCTTCGCTCGACGGCTTTCTCCTAATGTAGGGGATACGACACGTACTTGTAAAGCTTTGTGAACAAGTTTAGCGATGTTAAGCTAGCGTTGCTAGCATAAGAGTATCGTGATCGGGTCGAAGTCATGCTAGTTTTTGAATTCAAAGCATACGGTAAAAAGCAGCAATTAGATGCTATAGATGAAGCAATTAGAACAGTGCAGTTCATCCGCAACAAAGCATTGCGCTTTTGGATGGACAACCAAAAAGTCGATAAATACGACTTAAATAAGTACAGCGCTGTTTTAGCTAAAGAATTTTCGTTTTGCGATGACTTGAACAGCATGGCTCGGCAATCTAGCTCAGAAAGAGCGTGGTCGGCAATCTCCCGATTCTACGATAACTGTAAAAAGAAAATTCCGGGAAAAAAGGGATTTCCGCAGTTCCAGAAAGACAACCGCTCGGTCGAATATAAGACAACCGGATGGCGTCTGGCAACCGACCGGAAATCTCTCACTTTTACCGACAAGAAAGGAATCGGGAAACTCAAACTAAAAGGGACGCGCGACTTACATTTTTATCAGCTCCGTCAAATCAAGCGAGTACGCTTAGTAAAGCGAGCAGACGGATATTTCGTCCAGTTTTGCGTCCAAGTTGACCGCTCTCAAAAGATTGAGGTCACAGGCAATGCGATTGGATTAGACGTGGGGCTCAAAGAGTTCTACACAGACTCAAATGGCGTTGCCGTCGAAAATCCGCGATTTCTGGGCAAGGGAGAGTACAGATTAAAAAAAGCTCAAAGACGAGTTTTAAAACGAGTCAAGGGTTCGCAAAACAGAAGAAAAGCTAGAGTGATTCTAGGAAAGCGCCACCTCAAAATAAGTAGACAGCGTAAAGATTTTGCCGTGAAATTGGCAAGATGCGTCATCCAGTCAAACGACTGTGTAGCCTACGAAGATTTGAGGATTAAAAATATGGTGAAGAATCACTGTTTAGCCAAATCGATTAACGACGCATCTTGGTATATGTTCCGAACATGGATGGAATATTTCGGCAAAGTATTCGGAAGGATTACGATTGCCGTGCCACCCAATGGAACAAGTCAAGAATGTTCTAGCTGCGGGACAGTTGTTAAGAAAAGTCTATCAACGCGAACCCACGCTTGTCAGTGCGGATGCACCCTTGATAGAGATTGGAACGCCGCTAGAAATATCCTGAGTCGGGGATTAAGTACGGTGGGGCACACCGGAACTTGGATCTTAGATCCGAACGCTTGTGGAGAATTGACCGCTACCGATGTTGAAGCAATTCTGCATCGGCAAGTCGATTCTGCGAAACAAGAATCCCCTCGGCTTTAGCCAGGGGAGTGTCAACCTAGCCACGATGGGTTCATGGCGGTACTATCAAATTGGTTGGTAGTTTTATACAGTTCGTATTGCCCTTTTGCCGCCGCCTCGCGAGTGCGATTAAGCATTGCTGTAACTTGTGCTCGATCCATCGGCTTAAAGGTGCGAGCGGCCTCAAAGGCTTGATCGAGGATTTGCATACTATCAATGCCAGTAATCACAACTGAAGTAGGCAGATTCATCGCATAGTGGAGACATTCGATCGGGCTTACTGTATTGCTTCTAAGCACGTAGGGGTCGCCCATAGATTTCATCCCCAATACACCTATTTGGTTCTTCACCAGCACCGGCAGAACTTGTTGCTCAAAACTTCTAAAATGAGCGTCCATCACGTTCAGCGGCATCTGTACCGCGTCAAAACGGAAATTGTTTTGAGCGGCAATTTCCATCACTCGCAGGTGAACCAAAGGGTCTTTGTGTCCTGTAAACCCGATGTAACGAATCTTGCCCGCCTTCTGCGCTTCTACTACCGCCTCCATAGCCCCGCCGGGAGCAAAAATGCGATCGGGGTCTTCCATCCGAATAATTTCGTGATGCTGCATTAGGTCAATGCGATCGGTCTGCAACGCCTTCAGTGACTCATCAATCTGCATCATCGCAGCGCCCTTAGTGCGGCCGTCAATTTTGGTCATCAGAAACACCTTTTGCCGATAGCCATCCTTGAGCGCTGCACCCATCCAGCGGTGGCTGCGTCCGTTGTGATAGTCCCAAGAATTGTCCATGAAATTAATGCCGCGGTCGATCGCACTGCGAATGAGCTTAATAGCTTCTTGCTCCTCTCGAAGGCGTCCGATATGGTGTCCCCCCAAGCCAATTGCAGACACTCGCTCTCCTGTGCGTCCCAGCGTCCTGTAACTCATCTCCCCGCTTTGGATTTGACCTTGGGCAACTGGACTTTCAGCGTCTAGTTGGGTCGGTTCATCTTGAGCTAACACAGGTTTCAACAACCCTTCGGAAGCTGCCAGCCCTGCTGCAACCAAACCCGAAGCAGAAGTTACTTTTAACATATTGCGTCTGCTGAGATTCATAAATGCCTTCTTCAAGAAACTACTAGGACTCACTCACCGCTTCGCTGCACTAAAGAGTTTTGAGTTGTAAATTTAAGATGTCTCAAAATCCAGACAGCAGTCCGGGTGCAACTTCTCCAATCGCCTACTTTACCTAATCAATAGTAATGATGAAATTTCTAGTTTTAAGAGCTACTAGACCCGTCAACGAAGGCTTTTAACTCAATAGCATCGTGACTGCAAAACAGGCGCACATCTTTACTATGTTCCACCGATAATGCGTGCAGCCGGCCTTGATTGAGCAACCGAGCCTTGCGATCGACCTCCATCATCCATTGGTAGGCGCGCAAAGCGGGCGTGCAGCGCCGGTTAGTGGCATCCATCTCGTGTCGGTAGAAATAGGCATCGCCTGCGTGCAGGAGCCAGCCATCGGGTGTATCAATGGCAATGCCAGCATGACCCCGCGTGTGCCCCACCAACGGGATTAGCAAAATTTCCGGCGGCAACCCGTCGAGGTCGCGGACAGCTTCAAAACCGAACCAAGGTTCGCCACCCGCCGAATAGTATTTCCAGCGTTTGACTTCATCCCACTGCCCCGGACGATAGCGCCTTTTTGTGATGAAACCGTGCCGATCCTGTGCGGCATCGATTTCAGCCTGCATGACGTGTACCGTTGCTTCCGGGAAATCCTCTAGACCACCGGCATGATCGAAATCGAGGTGGGTTAGCACAATATGGCGCACATCGCTTGGTGAAAATCCGAGCTGTTCAATTTGATGGATTGCCGTGTACTTGCGATCGAACTGGATGTTATTAAAGTGGACGAAAAACGGGCTGAGCCGGGAGTAAGGCGACTCGATATCCCGCAATCCGAAACCGGTATCGATCAGAACAAGTCCCTGATTCGTTTCAACGAGCAGACAGTGGCAGACGAGGTGAGCCGTCAAACCCCGACTGAAGCCATCGAAAAGCGCCCCTCCAATGGGACACATACAGCCACAATTGAGATGATGAATTTGCATAAATGTGCTGCACTAAATTACTTAGGCGAGAACCATTTATTCCTCAGTTCGCATCCAATGCCGATGCTGCATAATGCCATCGATGAACGCCTGAGAAAACTGTGCTAAATCGTCACTACTCGGAGAAGTAAACACGCTTTTATCGGCAGCAATCTTGCCATTATCTGCGATGTTTACGTCCTTTAAATCTGCACATAAGAATAGATAAGACGGGCGCGAATTATTTGTTAGCAGATCCCGGTTCAGTAAGCTGGCGGTGCATTTCGGCATTAACGGTATCAGGCAAAACCTTGCTCGCGCTGGCCAGAATCTTTGTCTTGAGTGAACCGGCGATAATGTCGTCCTTACCCGCCATCAGCGCCTCGAAGCCCTGCTTGGCAACTTCGGCCGCGTCGTCTTTCTTGTCTGCGCCCGCCTTCGTGTCGTCCATTCCCGCCCGATGGAAGAAGTTGGTAAGCTGATACGCAGCTAGATTGTATAATATAAATATAAAATAAGCGCTCATTAGTTAGAATGTATGCCAGCC
>NZ_JAUBQH010000129.1:0-3815 GCF_036701145.1 Microcoleus sp. Pol17C6 | reverse complement strand
ATATGAGGACGACCAGACATTGTAATTGTCTCCTTTACTTTGAACACAAGTCTATCACATCTTTAAAAAAATGGTATAAGTTAGAAGTTGGGGCAAACCAGCGCGGGGAGCAATTAGACTATTTTTAGATTCTATTACTAAAACCCAAAATGGTATATCAGCGGCAATTTGTTTCTCTTTATTAATTGCTAAAATGTCAAATCTGCCTGTAATCGTTGTGTCTTCATCTTCTATAGTTATGTTAGCAATGTCTTGTTCTAGACTCATCTTTATTGGGCGGCGGTAGAAGCCAGCCAATCGCACTAAGGGAAACGTAGTTAAGGCCTGTACCAGTCCTTCAGAGACTCTTTCCACTGAGAGGTATTCGCGAAAATCGTTGCGGATTTGGGCGAGTTCTAACTGTTCTATCTCTGTTAAGGATTCTAAGGAGAAAAAATTTGTGTAGGTGTCATTATTAAGCTGCTCTTGGAATTTCAAAAATTGACTGACTTCACCGAGCGTTATATTTTTGGCGTTAATAGTTGTTGTCATGTTTGATAGTTATTTAATTTTTAATTAGAATTAAAACTTAACCCTAATTTAAATATAGGTTTGTAGTAAGGACTTTAGTCCTTTCAATCTTTGCCTTAAGGACTAAAGTCCTTACTACGAACCTAATCTATCCTTTCCATCACCATCCCATTAAGTATTTTATAACCCCAATTAAAATGTCTATTTGCCAACTGCTCGGCCATGTCATATTCGCCCAAATTGCAGAGTTCAACTAACATTTGATATGCTTCATCTCTTTCTCGCTGCCACCTTTCCTCCCGCAGGTTTTCTCTCTCTTCCTCAGAAGGATTTGGTCGCTCTTCTCCCAGGGGGTTAATCTCGCTAATTCGTTTCATATCAGCCTCATTAAAAAGGGATAGATTCTACGATTTCGCCGTCAACTATTTCGTAGCCCCAGTCGGGGTTGGCAGCGATTTGTTTTTCAACTATACTTCTGCCCAGAGGAGTTTGGTAAGCTTTTTGCAAAGAGGAAATACTGGGAATTTCGGCGGGAGTTGGCGATGTTGTTTCAGCAAGTTTCGGCAGTGCTGGAATCTGGTCAGATGTGGATTGATTGAGGGCTAATTGCGGCGCGATCGCCCCTAATTTCCGCATTACGCTATCCTTGGTGATTTGCGGTTTTTCGTTGAAGGAAGAGGGCAGATATGGTGTGTCAACGCCCTGGTTTTTGGCTTTGAGTGCATCATCAGCAAGGCGATCGCACTTTCGCAAAAATCCCTCCCACAAATCTTTGCCCAAAACCGGGTTTCTCAAATCAGCACGGGCTTTAGAGACTGCTGCTTCTAGCGGTTCACCTTTGTGCACGTAATACTGAATTCGCTCCTCTTCAAAGGCAGGATAAGGCACTTCTGGTTCGATTTCCCAATCTCGCTTAACTTTCTGACTTTCTCCTAAAGGGATTCCGGCGATAAATTCATCCCAAAAAGTCGAGGTTAAGCCTTTTGTCATGCTGTCAATAATTTTAAATGCCCATCCAGAAGGATTGCCAAATCCTAAGCTGCGCTCTTGAGCATATGCTTCTAAAGCTCGCTGAAAGTTGTGCAGTTGTTCTTGGGAATTCCAAGGGCCGCTAAATCGGTAATTCGGGGTGACAGCAACGGCTATTTGCTGGCGGGGTTGCCCGAAATATTTGTCGGTTTTAACTACATGATTTGGGGGTGATGTTTCGCGGAAGATTTCTACAGGGTGATTGTTGTTTTCGCGACTTATCGGTGTTATAGTATCTGGCGGATTCGGTGTCCAAAAGTTATTGAGTTTTTCCTCGAAAGCATCAATGTTCGCCCAGAGTTCTAGGGTGTCTGTGTTGGGAGTCGTTAATTTTTCTTTCAGGAGCGATCGCACTTTTAGCAGGCGTCTCGCGAGTTCTTGTTCTTCGTGATTCAAACCAGTGGCTTTTTCTATTTCGCTGCTGTTAGTTTTCACCCATTCGCCGGAGTTGGACTTTTGTGATTGCCATTGCAATAATTGGCAAAGAAAAATACTCGCCGCGACTCCGCCGGTAATTGTGGCGAGTTTGGGATAGTAGATGGCGGGGTTTCCTAGATTTCCTAAAAATATTCCTATTTTCATTTTGTATATTCTTAATTCCCTTGAATCTTAGGGTTATTATTGGCGCAGCTTAGCTTGAATTTGAGGGGGCGCATCGGGGCAGCTTACCTCGACTAAACTAGCATGGAGAAACTTAAGATTTTCTTTAAGCTTCTGTCTATTCCTGACTGAATGGAGTTTCTAGAGTAAAAACGGGGATCGCTTATTCGATCGCCTGATTGACAGGGCTGAGTTAAACGTAATAATAAATTATTTACTGTACAGCTTCTGCCAAAATGAATCCAGAACGCCAAGAGGCTTATTTGAACTTAATCGAGCGAGTGCTTACTTGTCCCAACGGCCAAGAACCAGAGGTTTTGAGTTCCTGTTCCGATTTAATTGATGCGGGATTTGTGCAAATGCTAATCCAGATATCGGCTTCAATGGCGCGCGAAGGTGACGAAGATACTGCTAATTTTTTAGTGCAACTTGCTCGTTTGCTGGGGAAATCTTTGGGTTTGTCCCCGGATTTAAGGCCGGCTGGGTACAGTAGTGCAAAGGGGTAGAAAAGAGTTGCGATCACCTCGTTGTATCATGTTTTGAGAAATGAGGGCGATTCCCTACCCTTCGGGATAGCTTCGCCTCACCTACTTTTTAAATGTCTGGATTGCCTTATAGTTTATATTCGAGAGGTTCACAAAACTCATCCACCCCAGTTTTAAATACATAAATAATCACCGAAGTAACCAAAATATTAGGGCAAATTTTTGCTGCTACTAAATCTCTAAATGCTGCATTCAATTGTCCGTTTTTCAACTCTTCTTTAACCTCTGATTTGCAGATAGCAACGCGGCATCTTTTTGCCAATCCGTCTAACCAATTTTCCGAGATATTCGGTTCTTGGCCGGCTTGAATTGCTAGAGATATCGCTGCATCTTCGATGTTACCTTCGCAATCTTCGATGGCGTCTAGGGCTTTTAGGGCTTCGGGATATTCGGCTAATTGTGAGCGAAATTGGGCAATTTGTTGTGAGGTAATAATCACCATATTATTTTCCTGTGTTCTCTGCTGGCGGGATAAGTTTAGCAATTAAAGTTGATATTATAGCATTTTTTGATTGAGGTGGGAATTAGGCGATGGAACTTAATTATATTTTTAACTAATATTTTGCACCTCGCAATAGTCGGGATGGGGCTTAAGCCCTTGTATTAAAGCTTAAGTCCGGGCTATGGAGAGTGATGTTAAAATTGACAAAATGCGACGCTCAAATAAGTTTGCAGGACTCATATTTTTAGGGAGTTAGGAAAAATGACGACCGTTACTTTAAACTTAGATACTGTCGAACTCACAGACGAACAGTTTTACCGTTTATGCCAGATGAATCAAGATTGGCAATTTGAACGGACTGCTAAAGGAGAAATTATCATTATGTCACCAGTAGGCGGAGTCAGCGGCAATCGAGAAGCCGATTTAATTACTGATTTGGGCTTGTGGAACCGTCAAACTCAGCTAGGGAGAGTGTTTAGTTCTTCAACAATTTTTCGGTTGCCTAATAAAGGCGATCGATCGCCTGATGCGGCTTGGGTTAGCTTGGAAAGATGGTCTGCTTTAACGGATGAACAACAAGAGAAATTTCCGCCGATTTGTCCTGATTTTGTCCTGGGGGGGTGACAACCCGCCCCAAACCCATATTTAGTAAGGATTGAGCCAACTTGTGGTAAAAAAAGATAGGCAGC
>NZ_JAUBQH010000044.1:0-55694 GCF_036701145.1 Microcoleus sp. Pol17C6 | reverse complement strand
TCATTCTCTCCTGGCGCGGTGGCTCTAGTTCTTCTTTTGCCACCGTTCTCATCTTTGGTTAGTCTAAACTACAGTCATTAGTCATTAGTCATTAGTCATTAGGGAAAATTCCCCATTAACCATGCCCAATGCCCGATGCCCGATGCCCAATTCCCAATTTTAATTTATCACCTCAAATACTACCAATCTGCTCAACCACAGCGGTTGATTTGCCTCCACACCTTCCGGACGACCCTTCGTAGAAGCAACTTGTATTCTGTTGCCATTTATCCCTTGTCTAACCAAAATATTTTTCACATTTGTCGCCCTTTCCAGTGCCAACTTTTGATTTTCTACCGGAGTGCTTTTAAAATCGCTGTAGCCAACTATCCTTAAATTCTTCGTGCGGTTTTTCTCCATATATTCCTTGACTTTACTAAGCTTTTGTGCCACATCTTTCGCCTCCAAACTTGCCGAACCTGCACCGAAATACACGCGAACTGGCATTATTATCTTTGGCGGCGGTGGAGTTCCTATTATCACTGTATTTGTTACGGACTTTACCCCCGGAATTTTCTCAAAAGCTTGAGTTATTTTCTGAGCATCTGGCACTTTGCTTACGCTGCCTGCAACGGCGACTTTTCCCTCTGCATAGCGAGCCGAGATATTAATGCTTTCTACTTTATTCAAAAGAGCTGCCGTCCGCTTGACATCGGCTTCGACTAAAACTGGATCGGGAGGTACTTCAACGGCTATAATTTTATTTTCAATTCTTGATTGTGGAGCCACTTGCTGAGCGATTTTTTCCGCTTTCAATCGCAGATTTTGATTCGGCACTCGTCCCGAAATCTGCAATAATTTATCTTTAACATCTGCCGCGATACGATAAACCGATAACTCTGGAGCAGATTGTAATGCTAAATTCGTATCTGCTTCTAAGCTCGCTTCAACTGCGCTGCGGTATTGATGAATTCCCCAAGGTACGCCAATTAAACCTAACGCTGCCAACCCGATAATGGGTAAAATTGGCCGTTTAGGAGATTTAACTTTTACCTCTGTATCGATTAATTTTTGCAATTTCGAGTTTACTTCGGGTGGTACCGTTGCTGGATCGCCGTTAAATGACTGAATTTGATCTCCGTATTCTTGAATAATATTGTTGAATATCGCTCGCATTTTGTACTTAAACCACTGGCGGGTTTCTCCTTGCATCACTACTGCTAGATAACACGAACCCGCTACTTCCAATACGATTGTAGATGTGCCGTATTCTATTGCATCAATTTCTGCAATATTTCCCGACTGAGAGATGCAATCGTTGACAAAAGCCCGAATAGCAGTCAGCATCCCCGCTACCATATCTGATTCTAGCTGTTCGCGTTCAGACTTCTGCACTGCTGAAATTACTAAGCCCGATTGTGTTTGAATTAAAAACACAGCTTTAACACTCATTGGTGTTGTTTCTTTTATCAGCAATTCTGCTTCAGAAATTCCCTGTAATTTGGCTTTAATTTTGCGACTAATTCCCTCTGGACTTAAAGCTGATTCTAGTTTTTCATTAATCTCCCGCATCATCTCGGCGATGTATTTTAAAATCGTGCTGCCGATGATCGGATAAAGTGCATCCGACATTGCTTCTCGCTTGAGATGAATTTGCTGTTTGATAGCGGTGGCCATTTCCGGCGCGATCGCCATGGCAATTTCATCGGGCGATTCACTGATTCTGTGGCTGATTCCCACAGTCAGAGCCGGCGATATGGCTACTCCCATTGATTGTCTATTTTCTCGGCTTTTCGTATTAATTATTTCATCAATTATCGGAGCTATGGTTTCGACAAATGATTTTCTAGACTCATTAATTGTTTGGATCATCATTTCGGGAAAGATGACTTTAATTCTGGCAAGTAATTCTTCCCGATCGCCTCCCCATTCAGCATCAGTAATTTTGCGATCGAGTTCCCCTACTTTATCGTTGAGTCTGTAATTATAACTTACAACTTCATCTAACAAGGGTAAAATAGATTCGATGACAGACTTTTGCAGTTGGGCGTGATGGCTAACCATCAGCTCGTCAATCAAAGGTTTCAGTAAATCTGTAAACAAGTCTGTCGATTCGTAAATCCGGTGTTCGATCGCCACAATCTGTTGTTCGATCTTCCCAAGTCTTTGATCGATCCTTTTATTCTGAATGATGGCATCGACAGCAGGGGCAATCGCAGATTCTATCTCTAGCTTTGCTTGTCCGATGTTTCGAGACAGCATTTCCACAATCACTGGCATTATTCTTGCCATCAACCCTTCTATCTCGGCTAAAACTTGCTGCTGAACTTCTACAATCTTAGTTTCATTATTTAATATTTGTGCTGCAATACCGCTGTTTTGAAGAGCCATGTTGACACCAGGTGCGATCGCCTCTCTCACCTCTAACTTTGTCTCCTCGATTTTCCGGTTCAGCGAGTCTATCATTAACGGCATTAACCTTGCCATTATATCTTCCGGTTGAGTTTTTTGCTGTCGCTGAAGATTATTTAGTCTACTTTCTACATCGCTCAATTTTCCTTGAACTTCTCTTTGAAGAATTGCTGATTCTATCAAAGGTTCGATCGTCGCTGCTACTTGTAATTTTGATTCATCGAGTTTCTGATTCAGCAAATCAGTTATTGCGGGCATTAGCATCGCCATTATCTCTTCTGGCTTCTGAATTGGCGACTGTTGTGTAGCCAGTCGGCGTTCGATAATGCTCAATACTTTTTCTTCTATTTCTACCCAAGCTATTCTTACCTGTACTGAAGGGGTAACAGCTTCTACAATCTCTGCTTTTAATTCACTAATTTTGCGGTTTAGCAATTCGCTAACTACTGGTACTAGCTGCTTGATTAAATCTTCCGGTTGCTGCTGGTAACGCTGCTGAATATTCGCAACTCTATCTTCAATTCTTACTACCTGTTCTTCAAGTCCGTTTTGATTGTGAATTACTTGATTGACTTTTGGTGCGATCGCCGAAGCTACCTCTAACTTAGACTCCTCTACCTTACGCTTTAGCAGCTCGCCCACCACCAACATCACCCTTTGCATTAACTGTTCTGAGTTCGGCAGTTGCTGCTGGTTGAAGTTAGCAATTTTATTTTCCAAATCAGCTATTTTGCTCTGCAATTCTAGCTGATTAATTTGATCGCTGCTAGCGAGTTCGATCGCATTTTTTAATTCCGACTTCAACCCCTCTAATTCATCTCTCACTAACTCAGGAATTAACGGTCTCAGTAAAGTCATCAACTCTTGAGGTTCAGACATCAACTTCTCAAAATTTTCTAACCTTTGTTCCACGCTCAAAACATTACTGTAAAATTCCGGTAAATCCCTTTCAAATAGCAGTTGTTGCAACCGCTTAAACTCCTCTACTGCTTGTTCTAACTCTTCCTCAGAGGGTCGATAATTTTTTGCTACCTTCGCTGTTATAGATAAATCGTGTTCTTCATTACTTTTTTCTCGTCTTTGAGAGGGGATCTCTTCATCGTTAGTTAATACTTCCGGTACAAGACTCGGTGGTTCGATCAGGAAAGACAATTGTTTGCGCCGATTTTCCTCATCCTCTAATCGCTGCACAGACTTTTCCGCAAGCGGTAACTTCAGCTCGCTTGGTTCTTTTTTTGATTTCTTTAATAACTGGAATTCAGTCAGTATGGTTAGCAATTCCTGAAGTTGCTCTCCAGCTTTAGAACTTGCTATAGTTGCATCAGAAACCTCTTTTTCTGACTGATATATTTTCCCTGAATTGTCATTTGATGCTGCCATACTGCCCTACCCAAACGTAATTTTAATCGACCGAAGGAAATTACCAGCTTGCTTGTCGCCTCACCCCAGCGAAAATCAATAGGAATGACACAATTTTTCCAAGCGTCAGGCGTACTAAAGCTATCGCCTTATTTTAACTGCTCTTCTGCGACTAGCCAACTGGGCCGCCAAATG
This sequence comes from Microcoleus sp. Pol17C6, assembly GCF_036701145.1. Lineage (NCBI taxonomy): Bacteria > Bacillati > Cyanobacteriota > Cyanophyceae > Oscillatoriales > Microcoleaceae > Microcoleus > Microcoleus sp. Pol17C6. Next base: position 51,749 of record NZ_JAUBQH010000044.1, on the reverse strand, counting down.
CAATGCTGCCTTCATGCTGGAGGCATCCGCAATCCCCTGACCTACAATATCAAAAGCTGTGCCGTGATCCGGAGAGGTGCGGACAAAAGGCAAGCCAATTGTAGTGTTGACTGCTTTATCAAAAGCCATCAATTTTACTGGAATCAACCCCTGGTCGTGGTACATTGCCAAGTAACCGTCGTGAGCTTCCTTGGCTAAACCGTACCAAACTTTAGCCGGTTTTACCCACAGGGTATCAGGGGGGACTGGCCCGTCTAACTGCACTTGAGGAAAGCGATCGCGCTGCGTTTCCAACCAAGGTATCATCCAGTCTTGCTCTTCATTTCCCAGTTTGCCGTTTTCGCCGCTGTGAGGATTTAAGCCAGAAATCGCAATTTTCGGTCTTTCCAGCCCAAAATCTTCCCGCAAACAGTTTATCAGTAATTCTAGTTTTTCACTCAGTAATTCGGGACTCAACGCATCGGGGACTTGACGCAGGGAAATATGTGTGGTAGCGAGTAAAGTTACCAACGTCCAGCCACTGTGTGGAGATGTGGCGGCAAACAGCATTCCGAATCGCTGCGATTTTGCTCTTTCTGCGAGGAGTTCTGTTTGTCCGGGATAATTGTAACCGGCCGCCTGCCAGCAAGTTTTGGAAATCGGGCCTGTCACGATGGCGGAGAATTCGCCGGCGATGGTACGGGCGATCGCACTTTCCATGTAAGCAAAGCTAGCCGCCCCGCTAGCTGCACTCCCGACACCGGGGACAATTTCGCCCCACTTGCTGTCTGGTTCGATATCAATAATGTTTAATGTTTCGGGATTTGCCGCTTCTGCTGCTGGATTGCTCGATCGCAACTTATCGTAAGTTTGCTGCAAAACTCTCCTAGAGCCTATAACCGTTGCCATCAAGCCAGCAGCGGGATCGGCCAATGCCTTGAGAATCACTTCCGGTCCAATTCCCGCCGGATCTCCAAGAGTTACAGCTAGTTGTGATTCCCGATCGAGACTCAAGGCAGTTTTCTCCAAGAAAATACAGCAATTTCGGCACTGAAATTTTAGCATTCATGTACCTGGTTGCCCCAAATTATATTATCTTTATTTAATGCGATCGCCCAATTGGACATATCAAAACCATGAATCCTGAAATTTTCAATGCAGCCTTTTTGTCCTTTTCCCTAATTTTCGTGGGTATAGCTGGAGGCTTCCTCCTGCTCAAATTGCAAGGCGGCGAAGAATAAGTTTTTTTCAACCAATCCTTCAGAAGCCTTCTACCTTCTGCCTTCTAGAGTCTACTTGCTGCCTAAAGCCAGCCTTCTGCCGAATATCTCAAGCCTAAAATGAGAAAAATTCAGGTTTTTGTTAAGTTTTTATAAAAAACTTAACAAAAACCTGATACCATCTTATTGAAAGTTTAAGATTCATAATTAATCCCTAGATGACTTTATTGATTTTAGGTGCCACCGGCACTCTCGGCCGCCAGATAGCCCGCCGCGCCCTAGACGAGGGCTACCAGGTGCGCTGTTTAGTCAGAAGTTACAGAAAAGCTGCATTTTTGAAAGAATGGGGCGCTGAACTCGTACCGGGGAACCTTTGCCAGCCAGACAGTCTGCCTCCGGCCCTAGAAGGCGTCAGTGCTATTATCGATGCAGCAACAGCCAGTGCAGCCGATTCTGTCAGCATCAAAAGAGTAGACTGGGACGGAAAAGTATCGCTGATCCAAGCAGCAGCAGCAGCAGGCATCAAGCGTTACATATTCTTTTCCTTTCTCGACGCTGAGAAATATCCCCAAGTCCCCTTGTTGGAAATCAAGCGTTGTACCGAACTGTTTTTAGCAGAATCCGGTTTAGACTACACAATCTTGAGACCTTGCGGCTTTTTGCAAGGACTGCTGAGCCTGTATGCAATGCCGATTTTGGACAATCAGGCAGTCTGGCTGCCCAACAAGCCATCCGCCCTTGCCTACATGAACACTCAGGACGTTGCTAAATTTGCCGTCCGCGCCCTTTCCGTTCCTGAAACCGAGAAAAAAAGCTTTCCGGTGGTGGGAAATCGCGCTTGGGATGCTGACGAAATCGTGCGGTTGTGCGAACGGCTGTCAGGGAAGCAAGCTAAAATTACGCGCACCCCAGACGCCTTGTTGAAGGCTACTCGTCAATTTGCTAAGTTCTTTCAGTGGAGTTGGAACGTAGCTGACAGATTGGCTTTTTCAGAAGTTTTGGCAGCCGGAAAACCCTTGAAAGCTCCGATGGATGATGTTTACAGTGTCTTCGGAATCGACCCCAAAGAAACTACTACTTTGGAATCTTATCTCGAAGAATACTTTAATCTGATTATGAAGAAGCTCAAGGAAATAGAGTACGAGCAGCTTAAAACTAAAAAACGGAGTAAACAAAAAATGCCCTTTACATTTTAAAGTGCCGAAAGCTGGGATTATATACAACGACGTTAAACCTGTGGCTTGTCGCATCGCCGCAGAGTTGGAAGATAAGCTGACTGCCCGCGGCTGGGAGGTTTGCTCGGTTTCTGGTTCCGGAGGAATTCTGGGCTATTCTAGCCCCGATCGCCCCCTGTGCCACACTCAGATCGAACAACTCGTCCCCCCCGGTTTTGACAGCGACATGGAGTTTGCAGTGGTTTTGGGCGGCGACGGTACGGTGCTGTCGGCATTTCGCCAAGTTGCTCCGATTGGAGTGCCGCTGCTGACTGTCAATACCGGTCACATGGGCTTTTTAACAGAAACTTACCTGAACTTGCTGCCGCAAGCTTTGGAAAAGGTAATTGCCGGAGAATACGAAATAGAAGAAAGATCGATGCTGGCGGTGCGGCTGTTTCGAGAAAACGACTGCCTCTGGGAAGCTCTTTGTCTCAATGAAATGGTGCTGCACCGGGAACCGCTGACTTGTATGTGTCATTTTGAAGTGGCGATCGGTCAGCACGCCTCTATTGACATTGCCGCAGATGGAGTCATCATCGCGACTCCCACAGGATCGACAGCTTACGCCCTTTCTGCCGGTGGGCCTGTGATCATTCCGGGAGTGCCGGTGTTGCAGTTGCTGCCTATTTGCCCGCATTCAATGGCTTCGCGGGCTTTGGTGTTTTCCAACACCGAGCCTGTCAAGATTTTGCCGGCGAGTCCCACCCGCCTGGTAATGGTGGTAGACGGGAACGGCGGATGTTATGTTCTGCCTGAAGATTGGGTGCAAGTCGAGCGAGCTCCGTACCAAGCCCGGTTTATTCGCGTGCAATCTTTTGAGTTTTTCCACATTTTGCGGGAAAAATTGGGCTGGGGTTTGCCTCACATTGCTAAACCGAGTTCCGTTGAGTTGCCTTGATAGTTGTTGTTGACACTCCCCGACGATCGAGGTACGGGGATTGTTGGCTCAACCAGTTGGCTTGCTCGTAGATATCATATCAAGTCCATTTTTTTCAACTATGCTACGTCCGATCGGTTCTGGAACTTCTAACTCTTCATCGATCGCTCTCACGACACCTCTCCTCCCACACCTACTGGGGCTATACCACCGATCGCTCTCACTAAGTTCTCTTCCCGCAGGTTCTGGGACTGCTCAAACAATGTCGATCGCTCTCAACAACCAATGCAGAAGCTAGTTGTGGAGCGAGCTAACGACCCACTTCACCCGACGCAAAAACCTCTCGAACTAAATAGACATCTCCCATAAAGGCGAAAAATTACGCGACAGTAATTCTGGTAGTATGCGGATTAATAAGGTGGCGAATAGGTGCGATCGTTATGTGTTACTAAAAGTTCCTACAAACTCGAAAAAAAATGGTAAAACTTAGGTCATAAAATTGGCTAGTTCTTGTCGAGAAACCGTTGCAACCTTTATTCAAGCCTTCGTTTCTAAGTGCCGGCTCCTCCGATGCCGGCACCTAGAAACCAAGCGGGGCAAGAGATTGGGAATTATTGAAGATGTCTAATGAAAAGACTCTGTACAGTCAGTGTGAAACGGGATTATGGGTAGACATAACGGTAGAAGTATCCTTTCATATTCTAACTTGAATCAGTGAAGCTCAGGGAATGTGTTGGGCTGCTCTTTCATTCAATTAGATCGAAAATGTCCTCCAAGTTTGCTGATGGGCTATAGTCTTCAAACATCTTAATGATATCAACAGCACCTTTAACATTTACACTTGTTTCGTTAGCATTTTTATCGTTCGATCTTAATTGATAAATTCCTGGATAACGTTTTTTGATACCTTTCAAATCTCGATACCATTGGGCTGCTCGGTAAGATTCTTGATCGGGTACTAAACATAAAAAAAAATAAGAATTGATATGTACAATTCGGAATATTATTTTCCCTGGATTGGGTGAATAGATATCACCTCGTGTGGCTCTTAAGACATCTGGCTTGATCTCTTTAATATCTCGTAATGAAGGTCGCAATACCATCGGATCTTGGATTTTGTGAGGAGTTACAAGTAATAAGAAAATACTTAAGCCTTTTGGCTTTGGTTTACCATGAAGAATAAAGTCTACGCATTTGTCTAAACTAGATTTGTCGGGTGAGTCATGGACGCGAGCAACGTTGTATGAGATTTTGAGTAACCAGCGAGCGAGCCTGTCAAAATCGTATGTAAACCTCTTGGACTGCCCCAAAGCCACATAGTTACATATATATCTCTTGTAAATCTCGTTAAAATAACCATCTAGATTTGACAGAACTCCATTATTGCAAACAGCACATACATCTTTAATAGTTTGCTCTCCATCCACAAATTTATTGATTTTTGCTAAGAACCTCTTACTACGAGCTGGATTGCGTTCAACCTTTTTGTGGTTAAGTAATGACTTAGGAAACAAATGCTCTTTGGTTAAAGGGCTTTGTCTTTTACAAAAGGCACAGACAGGAATCATTTTATCAGACATATACTAGCAAACAAAGTTAGGGAAATTATTCAGATTCTTTATAGGAACTAGGCAGAGTTGTAAGAGTTGGAGTATGACTGGGCTGGCAAGCTAACTTATAATTAGAGCGCAGTTGCGGTACAATTACGATAAAGCAAGCAGCGATAAATTCTCGTCTTCATAAAATAATTCGATGGCGTTAAAATTCCGACGCAGCAAATTTTCAATTTGCAATGTCGAACTGTTTCCCAGGCGAAGCCAAATAACTTTCGGGGGATTCCCAAATACTAAGCTCAGGTCGTGCATATCCGCGTCTTTCGAGACAATCATCAAATTATTGTCTTTTGCATAATCCCAAACTATTGGGTCGATCGTTGCTTTCATGCCCACATCTCGAACATGAAGCGAATTTGGGAAAATATTGCTCAAACGATTCGGCAACTTGGGCGACAAGTTTTCATCAAAGAGTAATTTCATGCCGATAAGGTGGCGGTCATAAACCGACGCTCGCGGTCAGCAGCATAAGCTATGCAGGCTTTTAAATCTTCTCGCGTCAAATCGGGAAAATCGTCGAGAATTTCTGCTTCGGTCATCTCGGAAGCCAGGTACTCAAGCACTTCATAAACCGTAATTCGCAAGCCGCGCACACAAGGCTTACCACCGCGTTTATTGGCTTCGATCGTGATATGGTTTCGGTAGTTCATAGTGGGAATTTTTGAGAATCTCCTGGTTTGAGGTTTGGCGAAAAGATTAGATATACTAGCTTGTTACATGGGTGCGCGATCGAATAATTGTATTGCAGTTGCGGTACAATACTGGATATAATCGAGCAATACCGCAGTTCGATCGTGTATGTCAACTCCTTCTTAATTATATTTTAGATTAGAGTCGATCGCACACCATCGACGATCGCCAGAACCAAAACATTTATCAGAACTTCTTCACGCACGAATAACTGTAACCGTTCGCCCCATTGGTGTCAGATGAATTTCAGTATTCAGTCGTTCTTCTAATTCGGGTGCATTCTCGCGGCGATCGAATATCACCAACCAACCCGAATCTTGTCCTAATCGAGCCAAATATCCATCCAACTGTTCCAACCCTTTACTCAACGGATCGACTTTCCGAGTCCGCCAAACCTTCAGTTCAATGCCCAATGTGACTTCACCATAACGCAAACATAAATCCATGCGATCGCGCCCGATCGCATATTCCCTCTCCAATGTTCCCCCACCATTAATCACCCGATGCAGAAATGCCATCAACACCAAATGCGGTGCAATTTCGGGATAAGACGCACTTTTGAGTAACGGTTCGCCATGTTGCAGCCAAAACGCAAGAAACGCTTGCAGGAGTGCATCTGGTAGTAGTTCGCCGCGATCGTTCAACCAACTCGGACGGATAATCGGTAAACTATCTTGCGGCCCTTGCGCCAAAACTCGCGGCAACACTTCTCGATAAATCGGATTGGCGATGACTAAACCCCCGGCTGGATCTCGTTTGAGCAAGCCCAAATCTACGAGGTATTGGCGATCGTCATTAGAAGATTCTGCCAATTCTCGTCCGGCTAGCATCGGCTCGATAATGGCTTTGACTCGGTTTTCTCGCAGTCGTTCTGCCAAACTATCTAAATGCGTATCTTGTCGTTTTATGAGAATTTCTTTGGATTCTAAAATATGTTGTGGTGTAATTTCTATAGATTCATCTGTTACTAATTCTTCTACAATTTCCTTAGCTAAAGCATTCACTAACCAAGGTTGTCCCTGAGTCAGTTCAAAAGCTAAGGCTACCGCTTCAGGTGTAAAAACTTGTCCGGTATCTTCGGTATGTTGCGCGTAGAGTTCCGCGACTTCTGAGGCATTAAAATCTCTCAGAGTAATCGATCGCACTTTAATATTAAACGGACTGGATGTATGGAGTCGATCGCTTCCCCCCGCAGCCACTTTGTAATCGCGAACATCCCGCAAACCAATTAAACCCACCGATTGCGGAAACGCTTTCGGGCGATTGGGATAACCATCGCGTAATTGGCGCAGAATAGAAATCAAAGCTTGGTCTTGTAGTGCGTCAATTTCATCGATGAAAACCACTAAAGGACGAGGAGAAGATTGTGCCCACAGGCTGAGTACATGGCCGATTTGCTGTCCCGGTTCCGACGAGGGCCAAGCAGGCGGCTGCAATTCTGGGGGAAGTCGAATCGATATCGCCCGTCGCCAAGCGCCCAGAATGGCCTCTTCTGCACCGCCGATATCTTGACTGAAGGGTGCGCCGACTTCAGCCGAAACCATGACGGCGGTGTATTGTCCGCTTTCGGTGAGTTGTTTGGCTAACGCCAGCATAGCGGTGGTTTTCCCCACTTGCCGGGGTGCATGGATGACGAAATAGCTTTGCTGAGCAATCAGTCGCTCTAAATTTGGGAGGCGACGGGTGGCAGGAAGCTGATAGTGGATGTCATCGCGGCAGGGGCCAGCAGTATTGAACCAACGCGGCATAGGTCAACTGGGGCGAATGGGGCTGCTCTCAGTTTAGTGTAGTGTTGTTGGAATGGCGTTCTAGTTGTTAAGCGGGGGTTTGTATCGACTCTCCGCACCCGATGAAACTCTCTCAGAGCGAAATTCCTGCTCGATTCTTGATTCATAGAACGGAAGAACCCCAATTGCCAACTGCCAAAGTTTCACTCTTCTACCCGATAGCCCAATTCCGCTAAACGAGTGCGAGACTGCCGCCACTTCGGCTGCACTTTGACAAATAACTCCCAATATACTTTGCCCTCAATTAACTTTTGAATCTGTTCTCGCGCCGCACTGCCGATCGACTGTAAGCGGAAACATATAACTCAAATGAGTGACACTCCAATGTGTGAACTCACACAAGTTTCACTATAAAAAGCGACTGTGAAGCCATCGAAGACAGCAGTTATACCTGAAATATCAAATGAAAACACTTGAATGCACAGAGGATTCCCATCATGTTTACAGAAGAAAAAACTCTCAATAATCAAGCTATGGCTCTCGTCGCCGATACAACTTCTCAATCCACTCTTGCAGTTGCTGAAGCGTCTGGACTCATGAAACCCACTTTAAAACGGGGTTCTACTGGTCAAGCGGTCAAGGAACTGCAACAGCTTTTATATCATTGGGGATATTATTACGGTTTTTCGATCGATGGTATTTTCGACACCTATGTTGAAGACGCCGTAAAAGACTATCAACACCGCGTCTTTTTACCTGAAGATGGGATTGTCAGTCCTCTTACCTGGCAAGCACTATACTCTGGTGCACCTGTGAATATGCCGACTCTAATGATTGGTAGTTCAGGTAATGCTGTCAAAATTGTTCAGAATGTCTTGAAATTGAATGGATACTATTTCGGTTTTGTTGACGGATACTTCGGGGTTATGACCAAAGTAGCGGCGATCCAGTTCCAAACGATTAAGGGTTTACCAGCCGATGGAATTGTCGGGCCGAGAACTTGGCACGCTTTGAGCAAGTTACCGCACTAAACAACGGTATATCTCAATACCGTTCAGTTAAGCCCGATCCCCCCTAGCCCCCCTTAATAAGGGGGGGACAAGAACTGCTTCAAAGTCCCCCTTTTTAAGGGGGATTTAGGGGGATCTCGCCCGGAATAAACTGTTTTAACTGAACCGTATTGCGGTATATCTCACTTGTATAGGACTTACGTGCCGACTCTAATTGTAGGGTGTGAAACGCGCACCTTACAACTACAGGTAGTGTAGTTTATCAGTTATTGCGTAAGTCCTGTTAGTTAAGCTTTAATCATTTATGAGGTTAATCAAATGACACATTCTGCTATCCTTGAAGCTCCCGCAAATTCTGCAGAACACGGACAAGAGCTGGCTGAATTTTTGCAGGAAGATAATGGACACTACTCGGCAATGCGAGCGATGAGTTTTATTGCACTGATTGCAGCAATTGTGTTTGGCGCAATCACAATAACTATCAAGAATCCTGATGGCAAATACATTACAACTTCTTTTTTAGTTGCTGCTTTTGCACCAAAAGCTGTTCAAAAATTTGCCGAACGTCCTTAAACAGTTGACGATTGACAGTTGACAGTTGCGGGCGGAGTTTTTAGGACAATTATTTAAACTGAACTTCTGCCTGCGAGGGGAAGTTCAGTTGTAAAATCTCTCAACGATCGCCCTTATTTGCTCCATCAGTTCGCTTTATTCTTCCACGCGATAGCCCAATTCCGCCAAACGGGTGCGAGACTGCCGCCACTTCGGCTGCACCTTGACAAATAACTCCAAATATACTTTGCCTTCAATTAACTTTTGAATCTGTTCCCGGGCCGCACTGCCGATCGACTTGAGCATACTGCCGCTTTTACCGATTAAAATACCTTTTTGGGAATCCCGTTCGACGTGAATTGTCGCTAGAATGCGGGTAATTTTTGCTTCTTCTTGAACTATGTCGATCGCAATTGCTACAGAATGCGGCACTTCTTCCCGCGTCAGCAGCAAAATCTGTTCCCGAATCAATTCGCCCATAATAAAGCGTTCCGGCTGGTCAGTCACCAAATCTGGCGGGTAATAATAAGGCCCAACCTCCAAATGTTCGATTAACAATTGTTGCAGCGGCTCGACACCCTCGCCCGTGAGAGCGGAAAATTTCACTACAGGCCACTCAGGATTGACAATTTGCTCGTAAGTTCGATCGATCAACACGGAATCCTCCGGTTGTTCGTCCAACTTATTCATCCCCAAAATCACCGGAACTTTGCAATTGCTGAGAATTTCGACAATATATCGATCGCCCCCTCCCGATTCCACCGAACCATCCACCACAAACAGCACCACATCCACCGACTGAATCGCTGTGCGGGCATTCTGCACCAAAACCTTGCCCAATTGGTGATGTGGCTTGTGAATTCCGGGAGTATCTACAAAAATAATTTGTGCTTCCGGTGTCGTTAGGATGCCCCGCAGCCTGTTACGTGTCGTCTGAGACACCGGCGAAGTAATCGCAATTTTCTGCCCCACCAACTGATTCATCAGCGTTGATTTTCCGACATTCGGGCGTCCGACAATACCCACAAAGCCCGATTTGTAACCCGCCGGAGCCACGGGAACACCCATAATGTCCGATACGTCGATAAATTTACTATCTTCCACTAAAATCACCTATTTTCAAGCCCCTTCTCTGTCTATTGTCGCCTGAAAATACTCAAACGCCCATCGATGCACTGTAGCATCTTTCTCGCCCTGGTATAGCGCGCAACACTCAAAGCTCGATCGAGCCGCAAACCAGTGTTAAAACGTGATACGCGATCGGCAAAACTTGATATCTGAGACAAAATTTGATAAAGTTCCAATGACATCGCTCAAAAATGAATCATTCTGGTAAAACCGACTCCCCAATGCTGTAACAACTTCAGATGGGTAAATATCTAACTCCACTGAAACTTTTCTACAGTTTGTCAGGCAAACCAGTTTTAACATTTTTGAAGATGTTTGGTAATAAATTAGGTAAGTTGAACTCAAACTCAAAAGCTCAATATCATCAGGCGCTTTGTCAATAAAAGCTAGTGTCTTGTGAGCATACCTAAATTAGTGCTAATCGTCATAAAGTTGAGGAGATGAATCAGATGAAATCGAAATTTTTTTGGAGTTGCTGCACCGTTTTGGTAGCAAGCTTGCCTGTTTCCGCCTTGGCTCAAACAAGCCCTCCCACAAGCCCTCAAGCAGGTATTGACTACAAGGGTGGCTCGAAGAAATACCAGTTGCTACCGGGCAGAATCCAAGACAGAACCTTGCCCAGAGCTTTTGACTTTCCAATTATTACCAATGTTGGTACTGACACTAGCATCACCTCGGATTTCCTAATTACCGATCAGTTTCGCGCCCCAGCGGGTCGTACAGAATACACCGGAGCTCTCACCGCCTGGGCAGCATCAATCAGAGAATGTCTCGCCAAACAACCACTCTTGATTCGAGCAAGCACTAAGAACCCGATTCAGATTAATGGTAGAGTAGGCACGATTGTCAGAAACGCAAATAACCGTGCAGTTTGCAAATAAGCCAGCAATATCACAGGGGCTAAATTGACCGTAATTGCTGTAACGGCGGGTTCACCAATATCTCCCATGCAAGCATCGATACAGTAAACCCGTCACCGCAGCGATATGGGGGTCAATCGAGGCCAGTTGATATAACTTCCGCTATCTTAAAGATAAAAACTAGAGAGTGTTTTTGAACAAAAAGAGCAATAGAAAACCTATTGCTCTTTTTGTTGGCGAAATTTCAACTAATATCTATTAGGACTTATATGATATCGGCTGAAACGACATCATATAAGAGGTTTGTAGGGAGGAATGCAAGTCCTTATCAAAGTTTAAGGACTTGCATTCCTCACTGCAAACGACATAATTACGCAGAAACCAGATTTTTTCCAAAAAATCCCGTGGAACCCGAGGGATATGGATTTTAAAACCTGGTTTATCAAAGTTTGTCTGCGTAATTCACGATTTAGTAGCGCAAAATTCATGTGTACTCAGTAAAATTTCGCCATAATCAGGAATCCAAGCTAGCCACTGTTCTTCCGAACATTCACACAACAGCCACGCTTCGTCAAAGCTGAATGCGGTTGGCGGATTGAACAATTTAACCCACATAGAAGGAGCCAATTTTGGTGCAGGTACGGCGCAGCCAAATTTTTCCCAGTCGCGGACACCGGCGAAGCTTCCGGGCGTTGGTTGGGATTGCCAAGTACGAATATCTGTTTGCAGTTGCATAACTACTCCTGTCTAGCTAAGAGTCTGCACCAGGGTCCGGTTGAAACAACGCAGAGCGAAGGCGCAGATAAACTTTGATTATGTAGTCTATGTTACGGAATTATCTAGGGGAATGTGTAAGGTTGTAGCAAAAATTTACAATCGAGAGGAAAAAACTGGTTCAAAGCTGAAAAGGTCGATCGGCGATTGTTGTGCTCGGCAACGATCGCCTACCATAGCAAACAACATCTGATTTATTTCAAAAATTCCGACATGAACGAAAGTGCAAAATCTCCGTGGAAAACTCTAGACCGCTTTTTAGAAATCAACTCTCGTTGGGTAGAAGTAATCGCGGAACATCTCGAAACAACCGAAGGAAAAACAGTAGAATATTGGCGAGTAGAAAGAGCAGATTCAGTTGTAATCTTGACCATTCAAGCTGACAAATTGCTGTTTCCCCCACCGATGTATCGCCCCGGTGTAGGAGAAGCAACCCTGGATTTTCCCGGCGGTCGCGTAGAAGCCGAAGCAACGCCAGCCGCGGAAGTTCCAGCTATACTCAAAAAAGAGCTAGGCGTGACAGAAAGTGCGATCGCCCGCCTCGAACCGATTAACACCGTCGGCTGGGCAATAAACAGTTCCTTCTCCAATCAAAAACTCTACGGTTTTGTTGCAGAATTGCACCCTACAGCAACAGTAAACCCCGAACGGATCGGTGCTGAATATCCTCTCACCCCAGACGGAATTCGCGACTTGCTCAAAAAATTAACTTGCCTCCAATGTCGAGCCTTACTGCTAGAATGGCAAAATCAAGTCGATTTTAGATTTTAGATTTTAGATTAGGAATTGTTTTCTGAGGATCGCCGATTTTAACTTGCTGAAAACCCAAATTACCCAGACTAATCATGCCTCTCAATAATGAAGTTGCTGTCGAATGCCTCGACGTGACATATCGCCTCAACCGCAGGCATTTAGTAGACAAACTCAATTTAAAAGTGCTGCAAGGAGAAGTTTTAGTATTGCTGGGACGCAGCGGGAGTGGCAAAACTACTACCATGAAATTGATTAACAATTTACTAACGCCAAGCAGCGGCGAAGTTCTGGTCATGGGAAAACCGACAACTCAGTGGAACCCAATTCAACTGCGCCGAAAAATTGGTTATGTGATTCAAGAAATCGGTTTGTTTCCGCATTTTACCGTCGAGCAAAACGTCGGTTTAGTGCCAAAATTAGAAGGTTGGGAGGGCGATCGTATTCAATCTCGCGTCCGGCAACTGTTAGAATTAGTCAACCTCGATCCCCAGCACTTCGCCAAACGCTACCCCCATCAGTTATCCGGCGGACAGCGGCAGCGGGTGGGGGTCGCTAGAGCACTGGCGGCTGACCCTCCGATATTGTTAATGGATGAACCGTTTGGTGCTTTAGACCCCATTACTCGTCTGGAATTGCAGCGAGAATTCGGTCAATTGCAGCAGCAACTCGGCAAAACTGTGATTTTTGTGACTCACGGCATTCAAGAAGGTTTTTTGTTAGCTTCTAGAATAGGTTTGATGCAAGATGGACGGTTGATTGAATTGGCATCGCCCGCTGATTTTATGAAATCTCAGCATCCAGAAGCTCGCGCATTTCTTGAATGTTTGCAATTACCCGGAACTGGGTAATGATATGATGTGCGATCGCATCATTCGTTTATGGCTATCGGTCGGTTTTTGAAGCTGATGGCGGGAAATTAAAGATATTGGTGAACCGACTCCTACGAGATATTCTATTATAGTAAAATTTACAATTCTGAATTCCTAATTACTAATTTCCACATGATGCAATTTATCAATCGGTATGGCGCTGAGATAATTAAGCGCGCCAGTGAACACTTATATTTAGTAACTGTGGCAATTTTTATCGCTATTATTGTGGGGATGCCCCTAGGAATTTTAGTCACCAGAAAACCCAAATTGAAAAAGCCAATTTTGGGTTTTGCTAATATTATGCAAACAATTCCTAGTTTAGCTTTGTTTGGCTTGCTAATCCCGGTGCCGGTATTGGGTGGAATAGGCGATCGCACGGCAATTATCGCGCTCACTCTGTATTCTTTACTGCCAATTATCCGCAATACTTATACTGGTATTGTTGGCGTCGATCCAGCGATTACGGAAGCCGGAAGAGGCATGGGGATGACTGATATGCAACTGTTATGGCAAGTGGAAATTCCCCTGGCACTGGGCGTGATTCTGGCGGGGGTGCGAGTTGCTGCTGTAATTGCGATCGGACTCGCTACAATCGCCGCTGCAATTGGCGCGGGTGGCTTGGGTGTGTTTATTTTTCGCGGCGTTGCTACCGTCAACAATCAGTTACTTTTGGCTGGGGCAATTCCGGCTGCTTTAATGGCCTTAGCTGCGGATTTTGGGCTGGGTTGGGTAGAAGCGCGCCTCTCTAAAAGTACCTTAAAAACTATTAATGAGGACTAAAATCCTGGCTACCTTCCGTCAAGGTTGTCACTCTCTGCGAACCCGAAGCATTCGCAGGATTGGCTATCAGATTGCGGATTTCATTTGAGCGTTCAATGTACTCTCGATCGCTCAAAACAGCTTGGCTCCCCTCCAGCGAAATAGCCTCTGCCAAATCGATCCAAGAACGGCAAGCGCCGTATTCAGGAATGTAGGGAATTTCGCGGATTTCTGCAAGGCGATAAGCCCGCAGCAATAAAATATAAATTGGCTGAGTTTGTTTCCATTTCAGGCGATCGCTGACAAAATTTTTATTCCAAATATGGTACGGAAATAGCGCAGTAATTGCCGGTTCCCAAGCTACCAAAAAAACATCAGTAATCTCCGCCCAACTACCAATTCTAATAACTTCAGGATGCCAACCAGATTCGACATTTTTGACTTGATGTGCAAACTCCGGCTTTAATAAACGCGGCTGTTGGTGTTCAAAAGTTGGATACAGCAAAACCTGTTTGTCAGTGACATTAAACTGTCCTGCTTGCTCGCGAATTCCCCCCTTCCGCAACAGCACAATCGTTTGACCTTGTTCCAAAGCATTAACTGCTACATTCCATTCTTTCAGCGCCCTAGTAGTTGATTTCATAGGAATTTAGTTGAGTTTTAACAATAGTAACAAAAATCGGTACTTTAAAGCAAGTACAGCCATTTTTTCCTGTTAAAATAAGGTAGTCCTGCATAGTCAGGACTACCTTATTTTGATAAAGACAATAATTGGTTGGACTACATCGTGGGCAAACTGCTGTTGCTTTTATTGCTCTACACAATAAATAATCGTCTCTTCTGTGTCCAAGCTATCCTCTACTATCACACCGGGTAGATTCAGCAGTTTTGTCATTAATTTTTCAGGAGTTTACTTAAATACTTAATAAAGTTTAAAGATTCTCGCATATTAAGTACCAAACAAGCATATTGAGATTTGTTAAAATTTAAATATTATTCAAAAAGCTTAGATTATACTTTTTTAAAGTGCATAGAAAATAGTTTTTTAATTCGGTTCTGTCATGTATTTCAGTATCATTACTGAAATACCACCTGCTGTTCAATTTATTATTAGTGAAATTACGCACATGAGTATTACTATCTTCGGTTACAACCTCAGCGAAGCCATTTACGAAAGTGTCAATACTATTATTTATCGCGGCACTAAAGATATTGATAGAACCTCAGCAATTATCAAAACATTCAAAACTGAGCATCCGACAATCGAAGAAATTTCCCGCTTAAGACACGAACATAAAATCCTCAGACATTTAGAAAGTGAAGGAATAGTCAAGCCCATAGCCTTAGAAAACTATCATAACGGCTTAGCGCTGATAGTAGAAAATTTCAGCGGTCAATCTTTAAAAGATTTCCTTAACAATCAACCCTTGGCTATAAAAGCATTTCTAAAAATCGGAATTCAGTTGGCAACAACTCTTGGAGATATCCATCATAGTAATGTTATCCATAAAGACATTAAACCTCAAAATATCCTAATCAACTCAGAAACAAAAGAAGTAAAAATTATTGATTTCAGCATTGCTTCTCTCTTAGATAGAGAAAATCAAACCGTCACCAATCCCAACTTATTAGAAGGAACTCTCGCCTATATGTCGCCGGAACAAACCGGCAGAATGAACCGCTCAGTGGACTACCGCACCGACTTTTACTCCCTCGGTATTACATTTTATGAAATGCTGACGGGTAAGCTACCTTTTTCCGCAAAAGACCCCCTAGAATTCGTTCATTGCCATATAGCTAAAGCACCAATAGAACCTAAAAAGCTGAATCCAGAAATCCCGGATACAGTTTCGGAAATTGTAATGAAATTATTATCTAAAACCGCTGAAGATAGATATCAAAGTGCTTTCGGACTAAAAGCTGACCTGGAAACCTGCCAGGAGATGCTTTCTTCAGGAGAGATTTCCCACTTTATTATAGGTCAACTAGATTCCTACAGCCAATTTCTGATTCCGCAAAAACTCTATGGACGGGAAAGAGAAGTTGCTAGTTTGCTAGAAGCTTTCGCTCGCGTCAGTGGTGGGACAACGGAGATGATGCTAGTTTCTGGTTATTCAGGTATCGGCAAATCTTCCCTGGTTAACGAAGTTGATAAACCTATAGTGGCAGCGCGAGGGTATTTTATTTCTGGTAAATTTGACCAGTTTAAACGAAATATTCCTTATGCTTCTTTAATTCAAGCATTTCAAGGATTGATGCGCCAAATGCTCACTGAAAATTCCGCTCAAATAGCAATTTGGAAGGCTAAAATTCTCGAAGCACTTGGTGCCAATGGGCAAATTATTATTGATGTTATTCCGGAAGTAGAAAAGATTATTGATCCACAGCCTGCGGTTCCGACATTGGGACCGACTGAATCTCAAAACCGATTTAATCGAGTGTTTCAACAATTTATACAGGTGTTTAGTAAAGCCGAACACCCCTTAGTGATATTTTTGGATGACTTGCAGTGGGCAGATTCAGCTTCGCTTAAGCTGATCCAGCTAATAATGACCGATCCCGATAGTAAATATCTGCTATTAATTGGGGCTTATCGGGATAATGAAGTCAGTGCCACTCATCCGTTAATTTACACTTTAGAGCAAATTCAAAATACCAGGGCGATAGTAAATAATATTATCCTCCGACCTTTGAATATCTCTCATGTCAACCTATTAGTGAGCGAAACCCTGCGGAGTCCAATTTCAGAAGTTTTACCCCTATCTGAGTTAGTTTTTCAGAAAACCCAGGGTAATCCCTTCTTCTTAACTCAACTGCTCAAATCCCTTTATCAAGACAAACTCCTATCCTTTGATTTCAATCAAGTTTGCTGGCAGTGGGATATCCAACTGCTTCAAGGCATTGATATCAGCGATAATGTAGTCGAATTGATGGTTAGCCAAATTCAAAAGCTGTCGTCCCAGACGCAGAAGGTCTTAAAATTAGCTGCCTGTATAGGAGACCTATTCAGTTTAGAATTTTTGGCAATTGCTAATAAAAAATCTCAGTCAGAGACGGCAATAGATTTATGGGAAGCGCTACAAGCTGGTTTTGTGATCCCGCTAAATAATTCCTACAAAATCCCCCTGCTATTTGACTCGGAAACATCGACAGAAAATTCAACCGAGCAGTTTGATGTCATTTATAAGTTTTTGCACGATCGAGTGCAGCAGGCATCTTATTCTCTAATTCCCGACGAGCATAAAAAAGAAACTCACCTAAAAATCGGTCAACTACTACTGCATTCAACAACGCCTGAAGAACGAAAAGAAAATATCTTTGCACTGGTTAACCAACTAAATTACGGCACCGATTTAATCACTTTGGAGTTGGAAAGATATGAGTTGGCAGAACTCAATCTGATCGCCGGACAGAAAGCCAAAGCAGCAACTGCTTATGAGTCGGCTGTCAAATATTTGAAGGTGGGTTTGGAACTGCTTGGGGAGGAAAGCTGGGAGAGTCAGTACGATCTAACGATCGCCCTCCATTTAGAAGCAGCAGAAGCCGAATTCATAACTACCAACTTTGAGCGATCACAACATTTGTCTGCGACGATCCTGAAACAAGCGAAAACCCTTCTGGAAAAAGCCAAGGTCTACGAACTGAGAATTCAATTAGAGATGGCTCAAAACCGGATGCAATCAGCTGTAGATAATGGGATCGAGGTTCTAGAAATGTTCGCAATTCGCCTAGAGCAAGAACCCCCTCAAGAACTAATCTTTGAGGATTTAGCTAACTTGCCGCCCATGACAGATCCCGATAAACTCGCAGCCATGCGGATATTAAATCTGATTACAACACCGGCTTATCTAGCAAATACTGCAATATTTCCGCCAATTCTTTATACAAAAATAACTTTGTCTATTAAGTATGGAAATTCGCCTCAAGTCGCTTTTGCTTATGGTTGGTATGGAGCGCTACTCTGTGGAGGATTAAGAGACATAAATTCTGGATATCAATTTGGCAAACTAGCTATTTTATTACTAGATAAATTTAATACACTTACCCTAAAATCGAAGATTATTTGTATATTTAATTGTCTGATAAGATTTTGGAAAGAGCCGCTTAATACCACCTTAGAACCTTTGATTGATGCCAGTCAAAGTGGTGTGGAAACTGGAGACCTAGAATATGCTTGTCACAGTCTCGTCAATTATTGCAATCAGTTATTTTTCAGCGGGGGTGAACTACAGAAACTTGAGCAGGAGCAGGCAAAATATGTTGCACTGACCATTAAACTAAAACAAGAATACGATACTTTATTTATTAAAATTTACCAGCAAGTAGTTGATAATTTACTCGACAAAAACTCAGATAAATACTATTTACTAGGTGAAAGTTTTAATGAAGAAGAACTACTGCCAGGAATCGAGGCCTCTAACACTGGGACTTTGCTCTATGCTTACCATGTCGGCAAAATGATTCTCTCTTATCTATTTAAAGAGCCAAATAAAACAGTGTCGAGTGCCCACTTAGCATTAAAATATGCTGACACGGGGGCAGGATTAATGCACATGAGTATCTACAACTTCTACTATTCTCTTGCCCTCCTAGCACTATATCCCGAAGCAGAACCAGCCCAGAAAGAACAATACCTAAGTGAATTAACAGCGAATCAAGAAAAATTAAAGACTTGGGCGTTTCATGCACCGTCTAACTTCCAGCACAAGTATGACTTAGTAGAAGCAGAAAAAGCGCGGATTTTGGGACAACCTTTAGAAGCCAGCGATTATTACGATCATGCTATAGCCGGAGCCAAAGAACAGGGATATATCCAAGAAGAAGCATTAGCCAACGAACTGGCCGCAGAGTTTTATTTTTCCCGCGCTAAAGATAAAATTGCTCGGATTTATTTAACCGATGCTTACTACGGATATAGTCGCTGGGGAGCTAAAGCTATAGTCAAAGATTTGGAAGCCAGATATCCTCAAATATTTTCCCGGATAGCCAAGACAGAAACTCAACGTAGCCAGGTCACAATGAACACTACCTCGACGAGTGGAGGGAGTGCAGGAGTGCTAGATTTAGCTACTGTGATCAAAGCATCTCAAGCTCTTTCTGGTGAAATTGTACTAAGTAAGCTGTTGGCGAAATTGATGAAAATAGCGATCGAGAATGCGGGTGCTCAAAGTGGTATTTTCATTTTAGAAAAAGCTGGAAATTTACTAATAGAAGCTTACGGAACCATAGATAGCGATGTAGAAGTGCTGCAAACAATCGCCGTAGAAAAAAGTCAGCAACTACCCATATCTTTGATTAACTATGTTGCCAGAACTCAGGAAAATGTTGTATTAAACGATGCGAGTTGTGAGGGAAACTTCACGGCGGATAATTATATAGTCAACCAAAAACCCAAGTCAGTATTATGTACTCCCATCGTCCATCAAGGAAAACTGACTGGAATTCTTTACTTAGAAAATAATCTCACCACTGGTGCTTTTACTCCCGATCGTTTAGAAGTTTTACAACTGTTATCTTCTCAAGCAGCTATTTCAATTGAAAATGCCCGTCTTTATAACGATTTGGAAGCAGCCAATGCTACTTTAGAAGTAAAGGTGGCAGAAAGAACGCAACAGTTACAAGAAAAAAATATCGATTTACAAAAAGCAGAAGAATTAGCGAAAGCCGCCAACTCTGCCAAGAGTGAGTTCCTGGCTAATATGAGCCACGAGCTCCGAACGCCACTTAATGGCATTTTGGGTTACACCCAAATCCTCAAACGACAAAAAAACTTGGCTGACCAGCAAAAAGATGGTCTGAACGTGATTAGTCAGTGCGGCGAACACCTCTTAACCCTAATTAACGATATTTTAGATCTCTCCAAAATCGAAGCCAGAAAAATGGAAATCCACTTGAGTAATTTCCATTTATCACAATTTTTAGAAGGCATCGCTGAAATTTGTAAGATTCGGGCCGAACAAAAAGGAATCTCCCTGATTTATGAGCCTATTACCAAACTACCTATTGCCGTTGAGGGTGATGAAAAACGGTTGCGGCAAGTTTTAATCAACTTACTCGGGAATGCAATTAAGTTTACCGAAAAAGGCGGAGTGGCATTCAAAGTAGGATATCAGGATGGCAAAATCCGGTTTCAAGTGGAAGATACCGGAGTTGGGATGGCACCAGAGCAATTGCAAGACATATTTTTGCCTTTTCACCAAGTAGGAGAGGCCAACCTTAAGGTTGAAGGAACCGGGTTGGGACTGGCAATTAGCCGCCAATTAGTCCAGATGATGGGTGGTGAAATAAAGGTGAAGAGTACATTAGGACAAGGGAGCGTTTTCTCGTTCGATTTAGATTTGCCAGAAGTATCGGAATGGGCGACTAATGCAGCAAAAGCCAATGCCCACACCATCGTTGGTTTCAAAGGCCGAAAGCGAAAAATTCTCATAGCTGACGACAAGTGGCAGAATCGTGCGATCATCGTGGGAATGCTTCAGCCGTTAGGATTTGAAATTCTGGAAGCAACGGAGGGTCAGGACTGTTTAAACAAGGCGGTGGAGTTTAAGCCCGACTGTATTTTAATGGACTTGATGATGCCCGTAATGAGCGGCTTAGAAGCAACGCGCCGGATTCGCCAATCACTAGGTCAGACTAATTTAGTGGTGATTGCTACTTCTGCCAGCGTTTTTGATTTCGATCGCCAACAAAGTGTCGAGGTAGGTTGCAATGATTTTATTCCCAAACCCATACGAATCGAGGAGCTTTTAGAAAAATTATGTACTCATTTAGGGTTAGAATGGATTTATGAAGAAAGTTTGGAAGAAGTTAGGAAAGCAGAAGCAGAAAAAAAATCTCTAAGTTCTGAAATTGTAGCTCCCCCCGATGAGGTAATCGCCGTTTTATTCAATTTAGCGATGATGGGCGATCTTCGAGCCATTGGGGAGGAAGCTAAAAAGTTAGAAGAACTCAATGAGCAATGGGGGCCCTTTGCTACTCATCTACGCCAGTTAGTGAAAGGATTTGAAGAACAACAAATCTTGGAGTTTATTAAGAAATATAGGATTGCCAAATAATGAATAACGAACTTCCCGAACAAAGCACAATTTTAATCGTAGATGACACTCCGACTAATTTAGGTGTCCTGTTCGATTTTTTGGCAGATTTTGGCTTCAAGGTATTGGTAGCTAGGGATGGGCAAAGTGCTCTCCAGAAGGTAGAATATGCCCCACCGGATCTGATTTTGTTGGATGTGCTGATGCCCGGAATAGATGGGTTTGAAACTTGTCGCCGTTTGAAAGCGAATGATTTAACGAGAGACATTCCCGTGATTTTTATGACGGCTCTTGCTGATACGGTGGATAAGGTTAAAGGTTTGAGTCTTGGTGCGGTGGATTATATTACTAAGCCTCTTCAGCATGAAGAAGTTTTAGCTCGTGTTAATGTCCACATGAAGCTCCGCAACCTGTCGAAAAAACTCCTAGAGAAAAATGTGTGCTTGCAAGCAGAAATCGAACAGCGTGTCGAAGCGGAATCCTCGCTGTTGAAGCTGGCATCGGAGTTGGAAAGGCGAGTTGAGGAAAGGACGGCTGAACTTTTGCAATCCAATCAATTTCTCAAACAGGAGATTCAAGAGCGTCTGCAAGCAGAGGCGGGATTGCAACAATCGGAAGCTCAATTGCGAACCCAAACTAAATGTTTAGAAAAGGCTTTTCGAGAATTGCAAATCACGCAAACTAAACTTGTGCAGAGCGAAAAAATGTCTTCTCTAGGTCAGCTTGTTGCAGGTGTAGCCCATGAAATCAATAATCCAGTTAATTTTATTTTTGGGAATGTTTCTTACGCCCATGATTATACCCAAAATTTGATTGAGCTCGTCAATCTTTATCACCAAGAATTCCCGGAGGCAGGGCCAAAAGTTGAACAGAAAATAGACGAAATAGAACTAGATTTTTTGGTGGAAGACTTACCTAAATTGCTGAGTTCAATGAAGGTAGGTGTAGACCGAATTCGCGAAATTGTTCAATCGCTGCGAATCTTCTCGCGATTGGATGAATCTGAGATGAAACCAGTGGATATTCACCAGGGTATTGATAGCACTCTGTTAATTTTGCATAACCGTGTTAAAGGAAGGGGCGATCGACCTGCAATTGAGGTGATAAAAGAATTCGGCAATCTGCCTCTGGTAGAGTGTTATGCGGGTCAGCTTAACCAGGTGTTTATGAATCTTGTTGCTAATGCTATTGATGCCATTGATGATTATAATACGACACGATCGTTAAGTGAAATGAAAGCTAATCCTTCTAAGATTTTCATTCGCACGGAGGTTACGGAATCTAATCGAGTGTTAATTCATTTTAAGGATAACGGGCCTGGGATGACAGAAGAAATTAGCCAACACCTATTTGAGCCATTTTTTACTACTAAGCCTATCGGGAAGGGTACTGGTATTGGTCTGTCAATTTCCCATCAGATTGTAGTCGATAAACACGGGGGTCAGCTCAATTGTATTTCAGCTCCTAATCAGGGGGCAATATTTATTATTGATATTCCAATTCACCACAAAAATTTTTCTAATAATTTAATTACGATGTCTGAAACAGCTTTGGGTATTTCTTAGTTGATTTTTACTTAAGGGAATTTCAATAAATTTTAAGGGTCGCACAACTATAATCAAAATCGCTCATGCAGGGGGATATTCCAATACTGTAGGTAATGAAGTAAGAGACGGATAGAAGCCTTCGGGAGCTTCTCACTTTTGCAGCCAAGCTAGAAATTGGAGTTTTGAGGCAGGAGGCAGAAGGAAGGAGAAGAAGTGTTTTTACAAATATTAGATGCTCCCTTGTTATGGCTGAGTGGGGCGGATTCACATTTAGGACAGTTCATATTTCGATTATGCAACGCCCTAAAATACACGGGACGGGCGGGACGCCCATCCCACAATAAAAATCACAATCATCCCGCTATTATGCAACGCCTAGATTATTGATCTCGAAGCTAGTTTGCGACTAGCCTAGAAGGGATTAACGGACTGCTATCAAAATATTTAATTTGGCAACTAAAACGTCCAGATTTTCCGATGTTTATCGTCTAGTTGGTGAACCCTCCTGTGCGGCGTAGTCGCACAGGAGAGCTTGTGACCAGGGGTTTAGTCCTGACCAACATTGCTACATTCTCACTGCAAAAGATGCTGCTAATTCCCGTTCTGGTTCCATACCAACTGTAGGCGGCATGGAACGATTTGCTACTTGCTCGATCAGTTGTAAATGTTGCGGCAGCATTTTAGCTAAACTGTAGCGTTCTAAGGCGGTTTGACGGGCTTTGATGCGAATTTCTGCCATGCGGGTAGGATGGTCTAAAACTTCATCAATGCGATCGGCTACTTGTTTGGGTGAGAAGTAATCGACTAGCAAACCGTTTTCTCCGTCGCGGATAACTTCTCTGACTGGCCCTGTGTCGGAACCGATTACTAAACATCCGGTTGATAGAGATTCAATCATGGACCAAGATAGCACAAAAGGTCTGGTCAGATAAACGTGTACGTCGGATGCTTGAATTACTTTTAGATAAAGTCCGTAAGGTAGGGGCCCGACAAAGTGAACTCGCGACAAATCTAGGGGTACTTTTTTGAGCATATAGTCTTTGTAAGACTCGCCGTTGGGTAAAGAACGCCCATAACAAACTCTTTCTGAACCAACGATTACGACGTGACAGTTGGGGCGGCGTTCCTGTACATAGGCGATCGACTCAATGAATTCGGGAAAACCCCGGTAAGGTTCCATTCCCCGCGATACGTAGGTGACAATTTCATCAACGCCAGACAAGTCTAAGTTAGGCAAAACCAGTTTAGCACCGGGGTCGGGTTTGAAGTAATCGGTATCTACGCCGTCGTGGAGTGTGGATAATTTTTGTTGTAATTCTGGCGGAAATTGCGATCGCTGCCAATAAGTTGGTGATAAACCCCAATCGCAAGAATATAAATCGATCAGAATCGGCGCATTTTTGATTCTAATTCTGGCCATATCGTCAACTGTTAAAGGTTCCGCTGGGTCGAAATCTGCGTCGGAACCAATAGCATGATAAAACCACTCGAAATAGCACAAAAGCGGCGTATTTGGAAAAGCTTCTTTGACAAACAATGTCGGCCCCCAACCGGAATGTCCGCAGATAATATCGGGTACGAAACCGTCTGCTTTAAGTTGTTCTGCCATTCTAAATACGGCTTGTCCGTATATGACGGCACTTTCTAAAGGGCGAACGTATTGGTGAGTCTGCGCGTGGGGTTCCCGGCTGGGGGTAAATGCTGCTTTGCGAACGCCGGGAATGTTCCACTCTGGGCGCTCGTTTTTAGTGCCGAAAACAATTTGATTTTTCGGATCTGCGCCTAAAGCCGTGATAATGTGGCGGTATTGGGCGGGGAAGTTGGGATGGAGAAATAATGCTTTCATTGTCAGTTGTCTGTTGACTGTTGACTGTTGACTGTTGTTAGTTGGAAGAAAATATTGTGAGGCGGCTAAAAAGCTTTGATTTTATTCATTGGGGGTTGGCGCTTTGCAGATCCAGACACAATCTCGCGGTACTGAAGATGTATTTTTCAGAATGATTTCATAGTTTAAATGATGGAGAAATTTTTCCATAATTGTATCAGTCATAACTGAAAATGCAGTGCCGTCTCTGCGTCCGAGCAGGTTTTTGTCCCACTCGCTGGCGAATTTTTGCCACCCTAATTCGCTGAGAATATTCCCATGGTGAAAGACGCAAATTCGATCGCCCCGCAGCAGTTTGGGAATTCGAGTCAGGTAGTTAAATATATCTACCGGCTCTACGTGTACCATTGTATCGTAACAAAAGCAGACATCGGCTGAATCTGGAGCGATGCCGTCTAATGTTAAACCGTCGAGTTTGACGTAAGAAACGCGATCGGTTCCCAAGCGCGATCGGGCCGCTTGCAGCATTTGACTGGAAATGTCGGCACAAATTAGTTGATCGCAATATTTCAGCAGCAGCGAACCAGTTTTTCCCCCGCCGATACCGATTTCTAAAACCGTATGTTCTTTTTTGATGTACGGTGCAATAAATTGCTGTTCTATCAGCGCTTCGTATTCTGCTAGGGAGTTAGCAGCACCGGCACCTTTCCCCACCCATTCATCGCCCAAATAAGCGAGTTCAGGATTATTGTCTTTCCATTCTTGGGCGTAGCTGTCCCAAGCCCCTTCGTAGTCTATTTTAGGCGGTATTATTTCCATTGTTTTTGGTTTTTTCTGTCTCAGAATACATAAACAAAAATCGCTTGATAGTCCTCCGGACACAGCCATTAAGATTTGTTCAATCTCAAGCAATAACTTGATGATCGTTTCACTCTTGGGTTCTCCGTCTGAAAGTTGATAGTGATCTAACAAAGGGTAAAGTTCGTGAAGCAACCCCCCACCGGCTGAATTCAAGACTTCCACATCAAAGTAGAATTCTAAAAACGGAAGTATCAGCTTTGACCGAACTGCTTCTGAAGGGTCTTTCGCCAATACTCTCTCAATACTTGGACTAGCAAATATTTCAGTTGTTCCCGATCGTAGCGTGTAGTGAAAACATTTGTAAATGCTATTAATCAAATTTACTTGATTTTGATTGTATATATTGTAGCAATCTCCTATATATTCATTTACAATATAATATCCCTCGGGTTTTAAACATTTCCGAATAATTGATAAACATCGTTCTAGTTCTCTGACGTGATGCAGCGAACCCGAGCAAAAAACTAGATCGTATTTTTTATTATCATCAATCGTAAACAAATTAAAGTCATCTTGATAAAAATTAATCTCTACTCCCGCTGCTGCGGCATCTTTTCTAGCAATTGCTAAAGAACTTTCAGAAAAGTCAAAGGCATCAATTTGAGTGACTAATCCTAATTTAGCCATCGCAATCTCGTGATTCCCCACACCGCAACCAATAGACAAAAGACGATCGAACCGTCGATTTTTGAAATAATTTTTGACTAACCACTGTAGCCAATAATCATTAGTCTGACCACCTGACAACCGATGGTTTATAGCTTTTTCAATAATTGGATTAGACAACCAGTAGCCTTGCTTCGCAATTGCGGCAGTTGGATTATTCTCCCAATAATTCTTAGCTGTTAATATATCAAAGGATTTATCTTCCATAGACTCGAAATTTGAATCCATACTTTTTCACGCCTTAATCTTGAACGGTTACTTTTTAGTTAAATAAGCTTCGCGAAAAATTTGACCGTAAGCTTGAGTCATTTCTTCAAAAGTATTCAATGACTTTAACACATATTTAGCGTTTTCAGCTAACTGCTGCCGTAATGATTTATCCTCCAATAAACTAATTAAAGCTGCAACTAATTCGTCCGGGCGATCGGGCGTATAAAACAAACCATTAATTCCCGGCCGCACTTGTTCTTTAATCCCAAAAACCGGCGATGTAACAATTGGCAAATCGCAGGTCATCGCCTCCAAAATCACTCTTGGGAAACTTTCGACGCGAGAAGTGCAAACAAAAATATCAGCCGCTTTGTAGTATTTTCCTGTCTCCCCAGTTTCTGGGACGACAGTCACCCTTTGCCGCAACTCTTTCGGCAATTCCTGCACCAAATCGGCTAATTTATTGCTGTAAATACTCGGACGATCGCCCACAATAAAACATCTAATTTTATTGTGCCATTTGTCAGGTAAAAGAGAAAGTGCCTTAACTAAATCCTGCTGTCCTTTGCGTTCGCATACCGTTCCCAGCAGCAAAATTACCACATCTTTCGCTGCAACACCTAAAGTTTTTCTAGCTAATTCAGAGTGATCCGAATTTTCCAGTTTACTCAAATCTAAACCGTTGTGAATCACCGTAAAATTGTGGTGGCTGTTGAGAGGCAAATACCTGTCCCGCGTTGCATCTGCCACAAAAATAACTTTGTAAGGAAAGCGAAAACACTCTAAAGCTCTCGCCGCAATCTCCGAACCAAACCTGTTAAAATAAGTTTGCCAAGGTTCGCTTTCGTGCACGTTCCACACTGTAGGAGTTCCGATTTGCCGCGCCGCATCAACTACAAAAAAGTTTTCTAAAGTATTGGCATAAATTGCATCTACTTTTAAACTTCTAATTTCTTTGCTAAAACTGCGGATGGCTTCATCATAAGCATCGCGCTGATAGATGTGTTCGAGAGGATTATCACGCACAATTACTTCAATTCCCTGCTGTTCGTAAGCTTGACGTAGGGGCCCGTCTGTTACGCAAAGTACGATCGGCTTAATCACACCCTCAGCCGCTAATTTCACTGCAATTTCGTACTGATGTAGCGGCGCGCCAGTAAAATCCAGCGAATTGCTGCACATCAAAACCCTAACACGATGAATCAGATTCCCCGCTTCTGCTACCAACAAACCAGAATCATTAAATTTTAGTTTTTCCTTCTCGGTTACATCCGTTACATCCGTTACAAAATCCGTTGCCGAACCTTCTTCCTTCATAAAAACCCGGCGAGGTTGAATATGGAAATACTCATCTTCTAAAGACAAGTGAGGACTGTAAAAACTGTCATTTTTACCCGCATACTTGCGCCTAAAAGCTGCCACTTCTTGAGGATTGTCGGTAAAACCCCTAGAAGTTCCCTCTTTGTGCAACAATTCCGCATCGGGACAATATACGCACCGATAACCCCGTTCTAACAGTCGGTATCCGTAATCTGCATCATTGTAAGCAACAGCAAAATTTTCCTCATCAAAACCGCCCAATTCTAAGAACAATTGACGTGGAGTAATCATGCAAGCCGCTGTTACCGCAGAGTAATTTCGCGTTACCATCGCTTGAGAAAGATAGCCTCGATTTTCGCTGTTCATCAGCTTAAAAGCGTGACCCGCCAAACCGTGATGGAGACCGTGAATTACGCCCGCGTGCTGAATTCTGCCGTCTGGATATAACAGCCGCGCGCCGACTGCACCCACAGCGGGAATTTGAGCGTATCCCACCATTTGACTCAGCCAGCGCGGGTTAATTACTTCTGTATCGTTGTTCAAAAACAACACATATTCGCTGTCAACTTGTTCGGCAGCACGGTTGTTAATGGCTGCAAAACTAAACTTGCCCCCAGGATTTTTTATAGGCAAAACTTTGCACTTTAATTCCTTTAAGTATTCCAAAGTTTTAGGGTCGTCGCTTTCGTTGTCGATAACGGCAACTTGATAATTTTTGTATGTTGTAGTTTCTAGAGAATCCAGACAGGCTTTCAGCAACTTTAGCTGATTTTTAGTAGGAATAATTATCGTTACTGATGGGCCGTTATCCGGGAAATCCTGGGCAAATATGCCCAGATTTTCTTTGATCGCCCATGCGTGCTGAGCGACATTGCCGTTAATTTGGCGGCGATTGAGTGCATCTTGAATGGCTTTTTGACCGGCGGAAAAACTGGCGGGTTTCGCGGCCCCAGATATGGCCGTAGAACCGGGTGCGGTTCGCCAGTGATACAGCACTAACGGCAGGTGGGCAACGTGGCGAGAAATTTCGGTGGCTCTCAAGGCAAAATCGTAATCTTGGGAGCCTTCAAAACCTATCCGTAAACCGCCTATTTGTTCAAAAATGTGTCTTCTCACGGCACATAAATGACCGAGGTACATATAGGAAAGCAGCAGTTCCGGGGACCATTCCGGTTTGAATTGCGGGGCGAATCGGCGACCTTTAGTGTCGATTTTGTCGTCGTCGGAATATAGAAAATCGGTGGCTGGATGCGAGGCAAAATATAAGGCGACTTCGCCTAATGCATCGGGAGTGAGTTCGTCGTCGTTGTCTAAAAACAGGATTATGTCGCCTGTTGCGAGGGCGGCGGCGCTGTTAGTTGCTGCGCTGATGTTGCCGTTTTCTGTGCGAAAAGTGATGTGGATACGATCGTCCTTTTGAACCCAGCTTTTCAAATTTTCAGCAACCGTGAAATCGGTGCTGCAATCATCAGCAATGCAGAGTTCCCAGTTTGGATAAACTTGATTGATTACGCTGTCGATCGCACTTTCGAGAAAATCTATCTGCGGATTGTAAACTGGCATTACTACCGAAATTTTTGGCAGGGGTTCCCGGCACGATTTTAACCGAGAAATCAAGTAATCGCGCGCGCGATCGTTCCACTGATTCACCTCCAGCCATGCGTCATACCTATCAATAGGTTTAGGCACGATAAAACCCGCAGGCGGCAGCAAATCTCCCGGCGCAGTAAACTGTTTTTGCTGCCGATAAATCTTCCCCAACTGGCGGATCACTTTCACAATTTCCCAAGGCATCGGCACAATCCTGCCCAGACGCTGTTTTCTTTCCCTCGCCCGCTGCTGGATTGCGGCTGTAAACCTTGATAACTCCTCAAATTTATCAGCACTTCGTTGCCAAATATGGTAGCGTCGCACAGTCAATTTTTTAGGCGCTTGAAAAGACAAAATTTCCCCGCTTTCTAACTCAGCTTGCAGAGAAACGTGCCATTCCCCTGGCGGCAAATCGACAAGGGCCTCAAAACCACTTTCCGAACTGTTAACCCAGTCTGGAAACACTTCGCCGACATCTTTTCGCCGTAAACCGTAGGCGCATTCTACAGAAGTATCGCCGCACAACAAGCTTAATTTAGCAATTTTGCGATCGTGGTGGCAGCACCAACCTGCAAACAAAATTTGACCCTGACGCTGTTCCCACACCACCGGTACATCTAACGATGCTTGAATCGTTGAAACTAACAACGGATAAGCTGCCAACAAATGCCATTTACCTCGATCATCTTGTGCTTCCAGTAGCACTTCGTGCCGTCCGGCAGGCGCTTCCAATTGAATTGTAAAACCTGATTTCTTCGCAGCCGGAATATTAGAGTGTGCTAGCGCTATATCACTTCTATCTATGCCGTAAACGCCTGCAAAACTCTGGTCTTTAATTCGGGCGCGGACTGCTGCAATCTCTCTTTTTTGGTTAAAAACCCAGCCCACAATTAGCAGGTTAGAATCACAAACTTGCCAAGTAGTGGGTTGATCTAACGAAAAAATAAATTTAGGGAACAAGTCGCGGATTTTGCGCTGAACTTCCCCCAACTTTCCTCTCACTTGCCACCCTATTGAAGACTTGATTAGAGCGAGTTCTGCCCGAAAATTTTCATTTTCCTGGCGGGAGTGTTCTAATTTTTCCTGAGTATCCTTGAATCTTTCCTGAGTTTGACTTTGTGCTGTTTCTAACTGAAGTAACTCAGCTAACTTTTGCTGCAATATAAATTCAGTCTCTTCAAATTGTACCTGAGTTTGCCCTAATTCTGCTTCTAATTCTAATACTTTCGCTAAAGCTGTTTGAAATTGCGATTCTTTGCCTGCAAGCTGTACCTGAGTTTGTCCTAATTCTGTTTCTAATCCGAGGAGTTTCGCTAACGCTTCTTGAAATTGCGATTCTTTGCCTGCAAGCTGTACCTGAGTTTGCCCTAATTCTGCTTCTAATTTTAAGACTTTTGTTAAAGCTTCTTGAAATTGCGATTCTTTGCCTGCAAGCTGTACCTGAGTTTGTCCTAATTCTGTTTCTAATCCGAGGAGTTTTGCTAAAGCTTCTTGAAAATTTGATTCTTTGCCTGCAAGCTGTACTTGAGTTGCTCCTAATTCTGTCTCTAATCCCAACACTTTCGCCTGTGCCTGGTGAAATTGTTCTTGCCACTGTTTGAGTTCGGAAGAACTCGTTTTTTGCTGTTTTTCCAGCAAGCGGATTTTTAGCCAATCTTCAAATGGCCAGACTGGAGATGCTGGGAAATGAATAACTTGATCGATCGCATCTTTCGATTCGCTGCTCAGATTGCCAGCTTGGGTTTCCAAAAGTTCATATAGTTCTAATGCTTCTGGAAAATATTTTTCTATTAAACTCGGTCTGTGACTTTTGACAATATCGTTGACTAATAAAGATTCTTCAAAATTGTCGCCCGGTATCGCACCTAAGTTAACATTAAATTTTTCGTTGACTCGATCGAGGAAAAGTTCAGGAGTGTTGCCGATGGGGTAAACGTTGGCGAGGAGACAGCGATGGGGGAAACGTTCGTAAAGTTCTAAAACTTTTTGATTGTAGTGAATCCACATTTTTACTGCCTTTTCGGGATTTTGCAGCAAGCTGACATCGGTTCCCCGGCGGTAAAGGGAATCGACTACTTCCCAGGGCGATCGATAAACACAGATAAAATTAGCTTCGGGGAGTAAAGTCAGCCAAAAATCCCAAAAAAGGGCTGTTCGCGGGTCTTTCCAACCCCAATGTTTGTGAGTTTGTTGATTTTGGTCGATCGCCCTTTTGGCGATTTCTACGTATTCTGCTGCTACCGGAATCGTTTTTTCAAACGTACATCCGAGTTCATCAATACCGTGCGCTCGCAAAACACTTTTGTGAAACTCCACAAAATCAACATTCTCGAAATGACCTTTCACATTTCCGTCGGCCGGGCCCACTAACTTTTTGCCAATATCAACCCCGACTTTCTGAAACAAAGAAGCTGTTAAAGACGTACCGGAACGGTGCATTCCGGTAACAATAAAAACCGACGGTTTGCTGTCATTTATACTCACAATTTCTCTCCCTTGCCCTAATTCCCACACCCAAATTACTTGCTATCGCTACTCTCCAGCTAAGCCCAGGGACCGCCTGACTTGAAACCATGCGCTTCGGATCTTCCAGAACTTGCTGCTTTCCATTGCCAAAACCCGACACTTCGCTTGCTCTAGTTCTTGCTGGAGACTAATTAGCTGATTTTCTGTTTTCTCCAACTGTGTTTGCACAGATACTAACTGATTTTGAGTTTGCTCCAACTGCGTTTGAGCTAAAACTAATTCAGTTTGAGTTTCTTCCAACTTCGTTTGAGTAATCATTAACTTACTTTGGCTTTGCTCCCATTCTATCTTAGCCGAAGCTAACTGAGTTTCGAGTAATTTTAGTTTTGTCTGAGTAGACCCCAATAAAGACTGCGATTGCCTTTGGTTAACCAGCGATTTAACAGTGCAACTTTCCAGAATCCATTCCAAACCGTATTTATTGATAGCTTTAACTATTAACACATCCTCCAGCGCCACGGTGTTTTTTGGTAAATAACACCTCCAACCCGACTGCAAAGCCCCATCAGTTTGAAAATATCCAGCAACATCCGGGCGATCGTAAAAAGGTTCGCACCTCTGTACAACCTCGCCGTTTACCACCACTTGCAGCTCCTCAACTCGACCGTCGAGATTCACATCAGCTACCCATCCTTCTAGATACAAATTTTCCTTATTCGTAAAAGCAGCAACATCAATATATCCTTCCGGGTGATGAGTGAATTTCAACTCCGAAAAATCTCTAACTAGCTTATTTGTGACAACATACAAATCCTGAAATCTGCAGATGCCTTTTTTGATGCGGTGAACAAAAGCTTTGCCTCCGCTAACTCGCT
This sequence comes from Microcoleus sp. Pol17C6, assembly GCF_036701145.1. Lineage (NCBI taxonomy): Bacteria > Bacillati > Cyanobacteriota > Cyanophyceae > Oscillatoriales > Microcoleaceae > Microcoleus > Microcoleus sp. Pol17C6. The sequence goes on along the minus strand of NZ_JAUBQH010000044.1, from coordinate 19,324 downwards.
CGACACATTCTCTCACAAACTTTTCAGTTACATAAGTTGTGCCGTATTCCTCCTTATCTAAAGACTGGCTTTCGCTGTTGGCGCTGAACAAAATACCGTTGGCCGGCATTTCTACATGAGGGGCTCGCAAACACTCATCGTGAACGCTAAACATCAAAATGCCGTTAGCAGTCAACAAATTGTACAAGTTTTGCAGCCAACTCGTAAAAGTTCTTTCCGGCATATGGCTGAAAAAAGAATTAGCCAGAATGCAGTCAAACTTTCGGTCAATTAAATAATTTTCTGGTTTTCCCGTCGAGACAATACCGCTGACGCCCAAGTATTCAGTTTGAAACTTGACAGCGTTAGCATAAATATCAGAAACCCAAATTCGTTCCGGCGGCATTTCCTGAATCAAAAACCGCGTAAATCTACCGTAACCGCAGGCAAAATCTAGAAAAGACGGTACATTTTCAAAACTGCCAAAATGCCATTCCACAACTTGTTTAACCGTATCCAAGATGCGACGCCCGATCGAATAATAGCGCACCAAAGCCCGATCGCGATCGTCTTTGACGTTGTTCAAACTGAACAAATACATTTCATCGTCTTGGCAGATATTCAGTTTAAAATTTTCAGGGAACTTAGTTTGATCTTGAATAAATGCTTTGATTACGGGATTTTCAACTAAATCTAAATTGATATCGTTCATTGTTCTTACAGAATTTTAGATAACCTCTGTTGACTGCTCTTTCACTAGAGTATCAGCATTAACAACAGTTAAACACGGTTCGATCAGCAAGTCAACGATGCCGTTACCGCAGGACTCAGTACAAGACTGAACTCTAAACATCGCCACATCAACGCACCGATCCAGATAAGTTAAATCTCCATCAACCGTTCCCACAACCCCAGCATTCAGAAAATAAACACCGGGATTCAGCAAACATTTAAAATGAAACTTCACTACAATTGTCGTTCCCGCTTCTACATACCTAACTGACTGAGTAGAAGCCTTCAAAGAAGCACCCGCCAACTCAAAACCGCTAATTGTTTTAATCAACATTCCAAACCTAACTTTGGAAGTTGACCGCGAGAAAGTTACAGAGTAAGTGTAAATATAATCTTGACGACCGAGCAAGTGATTTACCACATTTCCCTTCAGCGTCTCGATGTGGGGGTTGATAATTTCCGCTCCGCGAGACGGATACCTTACCGTATTCGACGGTATCATCCCCGGATCGTAAAATTCATCGTAATATTCCTGGGGTTTGGAGAGATGTTGCTCCGGTTTAACTTCCCTCTTTGTGCTTTCTAAATTAGCATCCTGAAGGTGGTCTTGACTTTCCTGTTTTGTTAGTTGGTTCAGAGCTCGAATATCTGACTTCAAACCCTGAACCTGATCCGGATCGGCGTAAATCAGCTTTTGATACTTAGAAATTACCACCTTCGGCGTGTGAGCGAGCAGCAATTCACCGCTATCCATTAAAATCGCCGACGTACAAAGTTGCACCACAGAAGTAGCAGCGTGAGAAACAAATAAAATGGTTCCGCCACCTTCCTGAATGCTTTGCAAGCGGGCAAAACACTTGCGTTGAAAAGCTTCGTCGCCCACCGAAAGCGCCTCGTCAACCACCAAAATATCTGGCTCGACGCTAGTCGCAACGGCAAAAGCTAGCCTGACAAACATACCGCTAGAATAAGTTTTGACTGGCTGTTCAATGAAATCGCCAATATCAGCAAAAGCAGCTATATCGTCAAACTTTTCTTCAGTTTCTTTTTGATTGAATCCCAGTAACTGAGCGTTAAAAAACACATTTTGTCGCCCGGTAAATTCCGGGTTAAACCCGCTTCCGAGTTCTAACAAAGCGGAGACTCGCCCTTTCACATCGACGCTTCCTGCGGTAGGAGTCAGCGTCCCCACAATTATTTGCAGGAGAGTGCTTTTCCCCGAACCGTTGCGACCGACGATTCCCAGAGTTTGTCCTTGAGGAATTTCCAGATTGATGTCGTGTAGGGCCCAAAATTCGTCAGCCAGTTTTTTGCTGGGGTAAATAATTTCCTTTAAACGGTCTCCTGGACGATCGTACCGCTTAAAGCATTTGGAAACATTTTTTAGTGAAATTACATTTTCTGTCATTGGCGGCAGTCAATCGATTTTAGATTTTAGATTTTAGATTTTAGATTGACTTCAAATCTCAAACATATTTACAGCACAATCGATTTTAGATTTTAGATTTTAGATTTTAGATTGACTGTAAATCTCCAACAAATTTACAGCACGTCAGCAAAAGCGGGACGCAAACGCCGGTAAACCGCCAAACCTCCACAAAATATAGCAGCAGAAATTAGCGTGGCGACACCCCATTCGCCCCAATGCTTAACTTCTCCAAGCAGTATGAGGTCTCGATAAACCTCCGAGATGGCGGCCATTGGATTCAGCCAAAATATCCACGCTCGCCACTCTTGGGGGATGATTGATGCTGGGTAGACGATCGGCGTCAAATAAAACCAAAAATTCAGAATAACACCTAATGTCTGAGGAATGTCTCGCAAAAATACAGTCAAGCCCGCTGTCAAATATCCCAAACCAGCAGTTATCAGCAACTGAGGCACCCACACCAGCGGCAGCAAGCATAAAGTAGCGTTGAGCTTTTGCGACGACACTACTACTATCACAATCAAAGCTGCCAAACCCAGAGAACTTTCAAGAAAAGCTGTAAAAATCGGCACTAGGGGCAGCAAACCGAGAGGAAATACCACTTTTTTCACTAAATTCGGCTGCCCCACCACGGATACTCCCGACTTGATCAAACCGCTGGTGAAGGCAGTCCAAGGCAGCAAACCTGCAAACAACCAGACTCCAAATGTAATGTCGCTGTTTTCTGGGAAGCCTGCAAGGCTGAGCTTTACCTTGAGGACGATCGAAAATACGTATGTGTAAATCACCAATTGCGATAGCTGATTCAGCAGTGGCCACAAATTGCCCAGAATCGAGCCTTTGTATTGAGATTCCAAGTCCCGGCGCACCAATGTTGCCAGCAGATTCAGCTTCGTCCACCGCCGGGGCGTACTTGCCGGCCGCCGCCGGCCCAACCTTCGGGCCTTTTGGGCAACTCCTTTCACAGTTCTCTGCAATTTTTTCGCCCTCGTTCACTAGCTTCACACCTAAATCAACTCAAGCTACAATTGTGCAGCTTTTGCTAAACCGCAATTATTCCACAGCCCCGTCGCTTTGATCAAGCATCTGCCACCCTGGCTTTGGCTTCGTTACTTCTTTCTACTTTCCCCTTCCTTCGGAGGTTATTTTAGCCGATCGCCGATCGAACTGCCGAACCCATCGCTAGTTTTTGCTCGTCGTCGTAGCCCCACCGCTGGAAAAATTTTTCATACTTGCCGTTGGCACTCTGCAAACTTTCTAGCATTTGCGACGCTATAGTTTGACAGGCGGGCATTTGCAGGATTTGAATTAAATTGCGCGATCGCTCCTGCACTCTAGCAGAATCGGCCGCCATTTCCTCCTTTTGCTGGCGCGAATGATGTACAACCATTGCCGCCGACATCGCCAAATTTTTCACCAGCAGTTCTGCTACGATCTCAGGAGCCGATCGCAGCGCCTCGACTACTCCGGGTGACGGGTGATCTGCCTCCTGTCGATCGTCCGTTAGATAGGTGACAAAAAACCCCCTAGCACCGTTCTGTGTTTTCACCAGAGATGTAACAGCTTGCTGGATGTCGGCTTGTAAAAGTCGATCGGCCTCAATGAACGACAGTAAAGATTGAGTCAGCTCGATCGCCCCCTCAAAAGTTATGCTTTCCGATGCTAATAAAGAAGATGGAATACTCATAACGAACTCAATAATTGTCAAGATTCTGCCAATAATTGTAAACAATTCCCGCTGCCCGATCGCAGATAAATATGGCTATTATCTCCTCCAAACAACAGCCCTCTGACCAAAATCTACCCGAAGACATAGCCCCAGCCCGTCGCAAAAAAGTCGCCAAACCCCAGGCGGAATCTCTGGTAGAAGCGCAAGAACTACCCGACGAAATTAATAGCAAACAAGACGACAAAATCCGACCCCAGCGTTTAGCTGAATACATCGGGCAAAAAGACTTAAGAGAAGTTTTGGCGATCGCAATTGCAGCAGCTAAATCTCGCGGCGAACCTATGGATCACCTGTTACTTTACGGGCCTCCAGGGTTAGGAAAAACCACAATGTCGCTAATTCTAGCAGCAGAAATGGAAGTTGAATGCAAAATCACCACCGCCCCAGCTTTAGAAAAACCGCGAGATATTGTCGGATTGCTGATCAACCTCAAAGCAGGCGACGTGCTGTTTATAGACGAAATTCACCGCTTATCTAAAGTTACAGAAGAAATCCTCTATCCGGCGATGGAAGACTGTCGGTTAGATATTACGATCGGTCAAGGCAAAAGCGCCAAAATCCGCAGCATTCCCCTCAAACCCTTTACCTTAGTAGGCGCAACCACAAAAGTCGGATCGCTGACATCTCCCTTGCGCGATCGCTTCGGCTTGATCCAAAGATTGCGCTACTACGAAATAGACGAACTCAGTCTAATTGTCCAAAGAAGTGCCCAAGTTCTCGACACTCAAATCACCCCAGAAGGAGCCACAGAAATTGCGCGCCGAGCTCGCGGAACGCCCCGGATCGCTAACCGCTTGCTGCGACGAGTTAGAGACTACAGCGAAGTCAAAAATTTAAAACCAATTAATGCCGAAATTGCATCAGTCGCCCTCGAATTGTTCAACGTCGATCCGCTAGGTTTGGATTGGACTGATCGATGTCTTTTGACAGCAATGATCGAAAACTTTAACGGCGGCCCGGTTGGCTTAGAAACTCTTGCAGCTTCCACAGGAGAAGACACTCAAACAATTGAGGATGTATACGAACCGTACTTAATGCAAATTGGATTTTTGCAGCGCACAAGTCGGGGCCGAATTGCCACAGCCGCTGCTTGGAAACACTTAGGCTTTATTGGCTCAAAGGAGTAGAAATTGCTGAATTACGCAGCCATTCCGTTTGTAGTTGTGCTTTAGGACTTAAGCTCAACTACAAACTTTGGGGCGCAAAGAGCGCAACTACCAACCTCCAGGCGCAAAGAGCGCAAATGCCAACGAGGAATATAAATTAAATCTCCCGCTCTTTGGTAAGAGTGGCATCAGATTCTACACAATTGGAAACAAACTGCACATTCCGCAGCATTTTTTCTCGCTCCCCTGCAATCTTAATCGCAGTTTCCCAAGTAAAAGTAAAAGATTGAAAAGATTCTGAATCAATCCGATCTTCATCCAAATCCACAATCACTTGATTAAAAATATCAAATAACTCAGCCTGCAACCGATCGATTTCTTCCAAAGCTTTCGCTTGGCGAATTTGTTGGATCAAACTTAAAATATCCAAATTAAATTTATCAGCTCGATTTTTTTGTTTCTGCAAAAAGCGCGATCGCAACTGCCAAAGCCAAGAAGCCAAAAGAGTGCCGATGGACACAAATAAACCGATAGCATCAGAATTAGCAGCAACAAAATCCGGCTTTTCTCGATCGTAATAAGCCTGAGCCCCCTCATGAACGGGCAAAGACAAACTCCCGCTGCCTCCCGGCTGACTAATCATAGCTCCCAGGGAATTAGCAGCTACCAAGTTGCGGCGGTAATCGAACAAAATTCGCGTAATTTCCTTGACGATTATCGGATCTAGATCCTCCCCAGCCAGCAGATTAGCCTGCACTCCAACGCTGGGTAAATCCGCATCGGGAACCGCAGGATCTGCCTTGTAAGTACCTTTAGGAATCACATCAGCTTCCAGATAAGGTACTTTAATTCTCATCGCAGCTCCTTGGTCAATCGGCACCAACTTGCCCCGGGTATTTTGCAACAAATCCCTAACAACATCGCTCCCCGGAGGTAGCACCCTAAAAATAGCATCAACCTCGCCGCTAGCAAACAACTTAGTAGCATCATCCCAAGAGCCAGCAGTAAATTTAAAATCGCTTTCTTTCAAACCGTAATGTTTGCTTACCAACCAAAAAGAAGTGTAAGAACCGCTGCCTTCAGCCATCAGCGCAATATTTCTTCCCTGCAAATCAGCAACATTTTGAATACCCGACTTTTCCGAAACAATTAAGTGAAAAACCTCCTTAAACAAAGCAGCCACTACCCTCGCCGAAGGTCCCCCCTCTGTATTGTTCTGCACGATCGCTAACTGCACCTCATTTGCCTCAAGCCGGCGCATATTTTCCTCAGCACCTTGACTCTCAATAACTCGAATTCGCAAACGCGGATTTTGTTGCGTAACTACCTCAGCAATTGCCTGCCCGAAAGGATAATAATTCCCGCTTTTCGTTCCAGTCGCAAGGGTTAATTCATGGACTCGCTGCTTGTCTTGGTGCAGATTCCACCCAAAAGCTCCAATCAAGACAACACTTAATAGAGCAATGGGAAACAGAAATTTATTTTGCATTAAGGTTGAGACTCCATCAATAATGGCAAAATCAAAAGTATTCTAGTTAAAAATGAAAATGGGACTCGGGAAATTCGACGCGCCCGATAGTGGAGGAGCCAATGCCCGATGCCCTGTTTGGCCAATGCCCGATGCCCAATTCCCAATTCCCAATTCCCAATTCCCAATTCCCAATTCCCAATTCCCAATCCCCCATCTTCCATGTTAATATCCCTCAGAATAGAAAACTTTGCCTTAATTGACTGCCTGGATCTAGAATTTGGCCCGAGTTTGAACGTATTTACAGGGGAAACCGGGGCCGGCAAATCGATTATCCTAGATGCGATCGATGCAGTTTTGGGCGGGAAAGTCGATCGCCGATCGATTCGCACCGGAGCAGCGCGGGCAATATTGGAAGCTACCTTTGAATTGGACAAAGCCGCAGCTTTGTGGCTGGGCGAGCAAGAAATCGAACCCATAGACGGAAATTTAGCCGTTTGCAGCCGGGAAATTAACGCATCAAGCGGTGCTCTACGCACCAGATCCCGCTTGAACGGAATTCTCGTCAACCGCCAGTTAATGGATCAACTGCGCGATCGGCTGGTCGAAATTACCGCCCAAGGCCAAACCGTCCACCTCGGACAAGAAACCCTCCAGCGAGAATGGCTTGATTTATACGGCGGCAAAAAGCTCACTGAAGCGCGATCGATCATCGCCTCCGCGTGGCTGGGAGCCAACAACGCCAAAACAGCCCTCAAACGCAGGCGTCAGTCGGAACAGCAGCGACTACAAAGACTTGATTTGTTAGAATACCAAGTCCGAGAACTCGGCGAAGCCCACATCGAAGACGCCGACGAACTCGAACAGCTAGAACACGAATCAATCCGCCTCGGCCACGTCGTCGAATTGCAGCAGCAGAGTTACCAAGTCCACCAAGCCCTGTACCAAAACGATGGCGACAGCGCATCAGCCGCCGACTTGTTGAGCAAAGCCGAAGTAATTTTAAGCGACATGGCGGTTTACGATGTGCAGTTGCAACCAATCCTAGAAATGGTCAGCGATGCTTTAGCTCAAGCCACAGAAGCCAGCCGGCAAATTAGCAGCTACGGCGAACAATTAGAAGCAGATCCCGAAAGACTCGAAGAAGTAGAAGATCGGATTCGGGAACTCAAACAAATTTGTCGCAAATACGGGCCGCTCAAAGAAGCGATCGCCTACTACCAAAGCATTCAAAACGAACTAAATGAACTTTTAGAAGGAGGCGAGTCAATGGAAGCCTTAGAACTCGCGTATCAGACCGCTTTAGAGCAATTAAAAGACGCTTGCAGCCACCTCACTACCCTGCGGCGCGAAGCAGCCCTGAAACTAGAAACGCACCTGGTAGGAGAACTAAAGCCGTTAGCAATGGAAAAAGTGCAGTTTCAAGTCGAAATCTCGCCTTGTACCCCAACCGCCACCGGTGCCGACCAAATCGCCTTTTGTTTCAGCCCCAATCCGGGCGAACCCCTGCAACCCCTGGGCGCGATCGCCTCCGGGGGAGAAATGAGCCGCTTTCTACTCGCCATCAAAGCTTGTTTTTCCCAAATAGAAAGTGCCGGTACGCTGATTTTTGACGAAATCGACGCCGGAGTCTCCGGGAGAGTCGCTGGCGCGATCGCCAAAAAACTCTACCAACTCTCGGACAAACACCAAGTTCTATGTGTCACCCACCAGCCGCTGGTCGCCGCGATGGCTGATTTTCATTTTCGCGTCAACAAACAGACGATCGAAGCAGAACCAAGTATCGAGGAACCCGCAGCCAACTCGGAACCAATGGAACGTACAGTAGTCAGAGTTGCCGCTCTCAACAGTGAGCAGCGGCGGGAAGAACTCGCCCAACTCGCCAGCGGCCGGTCAGCAACAGAAGCCATCGCCTTCGCCGAATCCCTGCTTGTCGAAGCCGCCGGATTGCGCCAAACTCAGTCGTCGGCCCAACCCTGATCGGACCCTCAAGCCGATCGGGGGGGTCAAAAGGCGGAGTTTTTTCCGAGTCGGAGGTTACACTAAAAATATCAACCGCAAATTTTACAAAAAAAAGCTGAAAACCCTGTGAATTTAGTGGGATAAAAGCTAAGAGCAGCCAAATAGAGAGAAATTCTAGTTAAAAACCACAATTGTGTAGAGAAGGGCACACATCACTAGCAACTGGTAGTGTCACAATTGCGGCTAGTCCCACAATGCCACCCCTCTTTCACCAGTCCTCCCCCAGTACGCATTCATGTTCCTGCGGGCGATCGGCTCATAGAGCGGCAGAAATTACTTAAACCAGGCAAGCACAATGTCAAAATCAGTTAATAAACCATTTAAACAAAATTCGCGATCTCTAAAAAGATTGCAGCACTCCCACAGCCTCGTTACTATCCCACCCTCCGTTCAGCAGCAAGGTCAACTGAATTTCCCTTGCCTTGTGGCCGGAGTTCTGTAAACTGGGAAATACTTTCACACATACTTGAGTCTTGTGCGACAAGTGACTCACTAATCAACTTACCCGCTCTCTTCGCTTAGAGACTAACCCTTACACTTAAGCTTCTGTAAAGGTCTATGAAATCTGCATCTTCCACCAATTACTCTTCTCTGGACAACGTGATTGATGTCGCTGTTGTCGGCGGTGAAAATCATCATCAGGAACATTATTCTGCCCCAGAAATTAGGAGCAGTGCAATTATCCCGCGCCAAGGAAACCTTTCCGGCATTCTCGACCTTCTAAATAAGCAAAGTTTCACAGTAGTAGTTAAGGAAGTAGAAGACAAACTTAAGGTTGTCAATCAAACCCTGGGAATGCTCGACAATATCCTGGAGAGCGAGGGATTTGATGCCATACTCAACGAGATGTTGCAGTCGATTACCCTCAAAACAGGGGAATTGCTGAATGCCGCTCGCAGCACGATATTTTTATTAGACGAAGAAAAAAATGAACTCTGGGCGATCGTCGCTAAAGACGAAAATGGCAAAAGTCTAGAGCTCCGATTTCCCGCCCATGTGGGAATTGCGGGAGAAGTAGCCACTGAAAAAAAAGTGGTGAACATTCCTTATGATTTTTATAACGACCCCCGCTCGACTAACGCAAAAAAAACTGACAAAGAAACAGGATATCGCACTTATACAATGCTGGCGATGCCCCTGATCAACGAAGAAACAGGAGAGTTAGTAGCAGTAGTTCAACTGATTAATAAACTCAAACCCAACCACGAACATTATGGTACTTTAGAATCACAGATTGATAAGGCAGGATTTACTCAAGAAGACGAACAAGTTTTTCGAGAATTTGCCCCGTCGATTCGCCTAATTCTAGAATCGTCCAAATCTTTCTACGCAGCAACTCAAAGACAGCGGGCCGCGACAGCGCTGATGAACGCCGTCAACGCTCTTTCTCAGAGCAGTTTAGACTTAGAAGATACCCTCAAGCGGGTGATGGATCAGGCTAAAGAACTGATGCAAGCCGATCGCAGCACCTTATGGCTGATCGATGAAGACAGAAATCAACTCTGGACAAAAATGCTCATTGGGGGTAAACTTCAAGACGTTCACATACCCAGAACGGCTGGTTTTGCAGGTATTGTTGCCCAATCCGGCCAACCGCTGCTGATTCCCTTTGACGTGTACGACGACCCCCGCGCCGAAACTTCCAAAGAAACAGACAAAAAAACTGGCTACCGCACTTGCAGTATGCTTTGTATGCCAGTATTTAACTCGGACAAAAAATTGATTGGCGTCACCCAATTAGTGAATAAAAAACGACAAGGAGAATTCCCGCCCTACAACCCGGAAGATTGGCCGCACGCCCCCGATCAGTGGAAAGCGAGTTTCAATCGCAATGACATGGAATTTATGAAGGCGTTTAACATCCAAGCAGGAGTGGCGCTGCAAAACGCCAAACTGTTTGCAGAAGTCAAACAGCAAGAACAAAGACAAAAAGATATGCTGCACGCCCTGACTAACGGCGTGATTTCTACAGATAAAAAAGGCAATATAGTAGCGACCAATCCCAGTGCCAAAAAATTACTGGGTGTCAGCGATGCAGAATTAGCCGAAGGTCAATCTTTGCGCGAGTTAATTAAGTTAGAAAAAGGCGATTTTGCCAAATGGTTTGATGCGTCTTTGTCTCCCGAAGACAATCAGGACCGCCAGCAGTATTACCCAGATCAAGTTTTGCTTTCCTTTGAAGGAGAAGCGCAGAGTATCAATCTCTCAATTAATTCAATGACTGACGCTACCGACCCCAACAAGGTCAACGGCGCGTTAGTCGTCATGGAAGATATTAGCAGCGCCAAGCAAATCAAAAACTTGATGTACCGTTACATGACTCCAGAAGTAGCCGAAGCTTTGTTAGCTTCAGGGGATACTGGATTGGGCGGTAAGCGCAAAAACGTTTCGGTGCTGTTCTCAGACATTCGCAGCTATACCACACTGACGGAAAAATTGCAAGCCGAAGAAGTGGTAGTGATGCTCAACAAATATTTTGAAGTGATGGTAGATGTCGTATTCGAGTACGGTGGGACTCTCGACAAATACATCGGCGACGCTCTGATGGCAGTTTTTGGCTCTCCAGCACCCTTAGAGGATCATGCTTGGTGCGCTATGCAAACGGCAGTTAAAATGCGGGAAAAACTGGCCGAGTTTAATCGAGATCGCGTGGCACATGGGGAATTGCCGATCGGCATCGGTATGGGCGTACATTCCGATGAAGTTGTCAGCGGCAACATCGGTAGTAGCAAACGCATGGAATTGACTTCGATCGGAGACGGCGTAAACCTCGCCTCTCGCTTAGAAGGCGCCAGCAAGCAGTACGGCACCGACTTGATCATCAGCGACAATACTTACAGAGATTATGCCGATCGGCTGTACGTGCGAGAACTCGACTTTATTACTGTCAAAGGCAAAAGCGAACCCGTAATCGTTTACGAACTCGTCGGCATCCGCGAGGGATATTCGCCAGTGGGCAAGTCACTAACCGAAACACAGCAACAAATTATAGAACATTACACCAAGGGGCGCGAACATTACAAAGCTCCAGTCACCCAAAGACTCTCAGAAAGTGAGGTGAAAAACATCTTAAAGGAGGTCGCCTCCATGCCAGAGGCAGAGATTAAGAAACTGCCCAGCAATTTTGTAGACCAACAGTTGGAACACGAGCTCAAGAACCTGTTATATCAACTGAAAAAGCTGTCAGAGTACGACCCCAAAAACCTGTCCGAAGCAGACAAACTCATCGTACTGTTGCAGACAGAAATCCAACTGCTGAAATTTGAAGGCATCAAAAACCTCTCGGAAGACGAAGCCAAAATGCTGCTGCAAGCAAAAATCAAGCCCCTATCAGCAGACGATATTAAATACTTGCAAGAAGGCGATGTCAAAAAGCTGTTGGAAGCAGACATCTTAGAACCATCAAATCCTCAAATCAAGCGGCTGAAACCTGCCGAGATCAGGCAGCTATTGCAGGCGAAAATTAAAAGTCGGGCCTCCGAGACAGTTGCAGAAATGTTAGATGAGGAATTTGAAAACCTGGGACTCGATCGGGTGAAAAAACTGCTGAGCGAGTTTAAGAAAGCCTTAGAACCAAAAGCCAAGCAAGCCTTTAAAGACGCTGAACGCGAATTTGACGCCGTTCTGAAAGTTGACCCGAAAAACAAGGCAGCTAAATTGCACATCGATCGCTGTATGTTATTTCAACATGGGTTTTCAGACGTACTCAACTGGGATGGTGTGTGGAATCTCACAGAAAAATAGCACTAGCCCACAGCAAATGCTGGCCGTGGCGTCAGGGTTCGGGGCGGGGGCGAACGCGATCGGGGGTGCGCCTCCCATCCCACCACCAATTAACCTAAATATCCTATTGAGGTAATCGTAAATAAGCTCCAACAGGTATTATGGTTATATAACCGGATTTGAATTTGCAAGCGAGATGCCGGGGTTTCGCCCTAGGTGTTTCGGTCGCACTACCTACCGCAACAAACTTAGCACTTCTATTATTTGAAGCGCTTAAAAATAGTTAGGACTGGCAGCAGCGTTACCCGGTTTCTGAGAAAAATCTTGGAGAAAGCCGACGAAACATCCGCTCAAAAACCGGGTTTCTCACCCCGCCCACGTAAGTCTTAATAGGGTTAGTGGCTCCTAAAAAGAGCTTCCTTCGCAGATAATCAATGTTCTAGTCTTAGATATAGAAAACCACTAGCGTCAGTTATGAATAATTGGAATTCGCAATCGGGAGATGTTGAGTGGGTAGATCAGGTTTACCAACTATTGCTGGAGATTGCTCGGAGCTCCCTGTCAGATATCCCCAGAATCCCGGAAAATATCACTGTTAAGGCTATCCCTCTGATCCAGAAGGTACAAAGCATTCAACAAAGACCTGATGGGCAAGTGTTCAAATCTGGTTCCTTTTCAGTAAACGATCACGAATGGGTCGATCGAGTCTGTCAACTATTGGTAGAACTAACCAGCGCGTCTTTGTCGGAACAGCCAAAAATGCCGGAAAACCTTGCAGGCAGATCTTTAGCCCTCGCCGATAGAGCACAAAAAATTAAAGAAGATATCGAAGAAAATGCAGCCCAAACCCCAGCAGATGAAGATGAAAATTCCTTACAGTCTCCAGACGAGCTGCTTTCCCTCTTGCACCACAGTTTGAAAACTCAGCGCGCCAAAAGCTACAACCCCGATGCCCCCGAATGGCAGCAAGTCTTGAGTCTGCTCGACGTAGTGCAGTCACTTTACAAGCAAATCCAAAATTAAATTTAAGCTTAACTCAGGCGGGTCTTGATCGTGCGATCGCTGGCTCTTAAAGGCGGTTGCTCTGTGACAGAAAATTTTTTTTGCCGTAGCCCGAACATTTCCGATTATTGCGCTTTTGTCAACTACACTAGGTTTAATCGGTTCTAGGGCAAGAGAACATGAGCGGACAAAACATCGGCGATTTGTCAAAAGAAATATTAGCCGATCGCTATAAGTGCGATCGGCGGCTCGGCAAGCAAGCAGGACGGCAAACTTTACTCGCCCGCGACTTAAAAACGCAACAGCAAGTAGTAGTCAAACTCCTCTCATTCAGCAGCGACTTTAACTGGGAAGACTTAAAACTGTTCGAGCGAGAAGTCGAAACCTTAAAATCCCTATCCCATCCTGCAATTCCCCGATATCTAGACTCCTTTGAAATCGACACGCCCAACCGCAAAGGATTCGCCCTCGTTCAGAGTTACATCGAAGCCAAATCCCTACAAGAATATCTTTCAGACGGCCGCAGCTTCAGCGAAAGCGAAGTCAAACAATTAGCCACAGCATTATTAGACATCCTCGCATACCTGCATCAGCGACAGCCCCCCGTGATTCACCGCGACATTAAGCCCAGCAATATTTTACTCAAGAATCGATCGGGCAACAGCGTCGGGGAAGTCTACCTAGTCGATTTTGGTGCAGTTCAAACCCTAGCAACCCAACAAGGAAAAACAGTCACCGTTGTCGGAACTTATGGCTATATGCCGCCCGAACAATTTGGCGGGAGGGCGGTTCCCGCTTCCGACTTGTACGGCTTGGGAGCAACATTAATCGCCTTAATTACCAAGCAGCATCCTGCCGATTTACCGCAGCAAGATTTGCAGATCGAGTTCGAGCAATTGACCAAACTCAGTCCCGGTTTTACCAATTGGCTGAAGTGGATGACGCATCCGAGTTTAGAATGCCGTCCCGCCTCAGTCCAAATAGCAAAAGAAGTTCTAGAAAAACCACAGGAAATAAATAAATATTCCCAGACATTGAGACTGGGAAAAACGCTAGATACCTCTAGGTTGTTCAAGAATGTGATCGGGCGCAGCACTTGGATGGGAACTCTAGGCGTAGGATCTTGTGCAGCAATTTACGGAACCTTTATTTTTCCGGTAGTGGCGACAATTTTCGGAGGATTTATCGGTCTTTTTCTCGGCTTGCTGCTGGGGTTTGGGAACGGAATAATCGTAGGAATTGTGACGCGCTTGTGGTTTTTTCCCCTAACTAATCCCAAACTTCACCGACAGGTTTTAACTGCAATTAGTATTGTACTCTGTACCTCGATAAGCATCGTCTACTTTCGGATAATGGGTTGGAATAAGCTAAACGATTTGAGTTTTGAGATTATTTTCGTGCTAGCACCGTCGCTAATTGCAGGACTGTCAATGGGGGCAAGTAGCAAGTCTATTGCCCGGTGGTATCAAAAAGAAAGTGGACTGTAATCTAAAATTTACAGTTCTGGACGCACTCCGAGCAAATAAACCGGGTTTTTACGAAAAGACGCATTACAACCGCCAGACTCGCTAAACAACCCGGTTTCTGAACCCCGACGCTCCCCTCACACTCAAATTCATGTAAAAAAATATGACTAGCAAAATATTAGCAGAACGCTACGAAGTGCAGCGACAACTAGGAAAACAAACTGGTCGCCAAACGCTGCTGGCTCGTGACTTACAAACTCAAGAATTAGTTGTTATCAAACAGCTATTCCTCGGCAGCGATTTTGAATGGCAAGACCTCAAGCTATTTGAACGGGAAGCGGAAACTTTAAAAGCACTTTCTCACCCAGCAATTCCGCGCTACCTCAACTACCTGGAAATTGACGAACTAAACAGTAAAAGCTTTGCCCTGGTACAGACTTATGTAGAGGGAAAAACTTTGCAAGAGCATTTGCGATCGGGGCGTACTTTTAGCGAAAGCGAGGTGAAACAATTAGCTAAATCGCTGTTAGCAATTTTGAATTATTTGCACAAGCAAAATCCGCCTGTTATTCACCGTGACATTAAACCCAGTAATATTTTACTGCACAGCAGATCAGGTAACTCGGTCGGACAAGTTTATTTAGTTGATTTCGGTTCGGTGCAGAACCAAGCTGCAAAATTTGGCGGCACAATTACAGTAGTGGGAACTTACGGGTATATGGCACCCGAACAATTTGGCGGGCGCTCGGTTCCGGCTTCTGACCTCTACGGTTTAGGTGCAACTTTAATTTATTTGGTAACGGGTTTGCATCCCACCGAACTGTCGCAGCAGGATTTGAAAATTCAATTTGCCGATCGGGTACCGCAGCTCAATCCTACTTTAATAGATTGGCTGGAGTGGATGACAGAACCAAGTTTGTCCAAACGGTTATCTTCGGCTGGGGAAGCATGGCGAGGGCTTAAAAATCCCCGCCTTATCAACAAAAGTCCTATGGTGGTGCTGCAGCCACAAGGCAGCGATATTAAACTTACAACAAATTCGGAGTTTATAGAAATTGTAATTCCGCCACAAGGCATCGGTTTTGGTTTAATTGCCACGCTTTCGGCTGTGGTATCTGCGAGTCCTGTCTCATTTATAGCAAGGGATATGTTGAGCGATGCGTTAAAGATAAATCCCCAATTTTTTATAATAATATCAGGAAGTTTGTTATGTATGGTAGGACTAAAGTTGATATTTGCACTATTTAGGGAAAGGCGCCTCAGAATTGATCGGCTGCAAATCTCGCATACAAGCAATCTGCTGGGGTTGAGATGGAATCATGCCAAGCCATCTCCCAGAAACGAGATTGGCCAGTTGAAAATTCAACAACGTGAATATAGAAACAGCGGTATTGGTGTAAAAGTTATAAAACTTATGATTTTTGCTTTTTCAATCCCTAGAGAGTTATATCAAACGGCATCATTACTTATGCAGAAGAGCTACTCGGAAGTGAAATTAGGGAAAGTCTATCAGATGATTGTTCAAGCCGGCAACCATAAATATCAGTTAGGACTGAAGGAGGGACTAAGTGAATCAGAAATCAAGTGGTTAGCAACAGAACTCAGCCTGTGGTTGGGTTTGAAAATTAAAATAATTTTGACAGACGGTAAACAGAATAAATGGTTCTGAAAATATCTGTCGATCGCCCAAACAAAGCATTCTCCTCTCAACCTGTGGGATGGGCGTCCAGCCCGTACCTCTCAAACTGTGGGATGGGCGTCTCGCCCGTCGAGTGTATTCTTCCCCCAGCCGGCGACACACTCTCCCGCTTTCGGTCAATCTCATGCAGCATCGATCCCGATCGCCCGTAAAATGCTATCAAAGGGATTTGGCAAGTAGCACTCATCCCAATCATCTGTTAACTTGGAGATATTGTTGTGGACTTATCGCTAATTCCGGCACAGCCGAAACCAGGACTGCTCAACGTCCTCATCGAAATTACCGCCGGTAGCAAAAACAAGTACGAATTTGATAAAGACTTGCAAGCCTTTGCTCTCGATCGGGTGCTTTCTTCCTCAGTCCAATATCCGTGCGACTACGGCTTCATACCCAATACCTTAGCCGATGATGGCGACCCCCTCGACGGCATGGTGATGATGGATGAGCCCACATTTCCAGGGTGCATAATCGCAGCCCGTCCGATCGGAATGCTGGAAATGATCGACGGAGGCGACAGGGACGAAAAACTTTTGTGCGTTCCCGACAAAGACCCCCGCTATGCTCACTATAAGTCCCTCAAAGACGTAGCCCCCCACCGCTTGGACGAAATAGCCGAATTTTTTAGAACCTACAAAAATTTGGAGAAAAAAGTCACGGAAATTCTGGGTTGGCAAGATGTCGATCAAGTCATGCCCTTAGTGGAAAAGTGCATCGCAGCCGATCGCAAATAAAGCCCTAGCCCGCACTCCTCGACTGCAACTCGACTAAAAACTCAGGGGGCCGAACTTAAGGCAATGCTGCACGTGAGGCGATGCAGTCGAGGAACGGGTAGCTAGAAGGCTAAATCCGTCGTGAATGCCGAGTCACCGGAACGGCATTCCTGAAAACCCTGTCCCGGCCCCAATCTTGAAAAAAATACTACTCCTAGAGTAAGATGAAGCGCAAATTCTACCCATGGGGAATGCGTTCTACGTTTGAGGAAATTTTACCCGAACAACTCTGGTTCGGCGCTATCTTAATCTCAGAACACAGAACACGCCGGGCAGCCCGCATGATGCAAAAAATAATCTCTCAAGCGTGACATCTCCTACACGAATCGGTAAGGTTGATAGTTCTAACAGCCCAAGTATTAGGCACTCGAATAGTTTCCCGATCAAGGGCTTTATTATAGTACAGATTGCTAATCACTAAAAAGTAAAAACTAAGATTTCAACTCCCAAGTTCCTGCCGCCGTTCCTGCCGCCAAAGCTAAAAAAAATGCCAGATTCCGCACCCTCTCTACCCAATCCACAGCCTTCCGATCACAAAGCCACTATGGAAAATAGTCCTTTGACCGAGTTTGTCGTTCAGTTTTGGGGCGTGCGGGGCAGTATCGCAACCCCCGGCACCAAAACACTGCGCTACGGAGGCAACACCTCCTGTGTAGAAATGCGCTTGGGCAAAAAACGCCTGATTTTTGACGGCGGTACGGGCCTGCGAGTTCTGGGTCTAAACTTGCTGCGGCAAATGCCGGTGGAAGCCCATATGTTTTTCAGCCACACTCACTGGGATCACATTCAAGGCTTTCCGTTCTTTACTCCCGCCTTTATCCCAGGGAACTGCTTTCACATTTACGGTGCGATCGCCCCCAACGGCACTACCATCAAACACCGTCTTGCCGACCAAATGCTGCACCCCAATTTTCCTGTCCCCATCCAAGTGATGCAGTCAGACCTCAAATTCAACGATTTGACGCCTGGGGATATTCTCGAACTCGACGATGTGAAAATAGAAACGGCGCTGCTCAACCATCCCAACACCGCGATCGGATATCGAGTCACCTGGGAGGGACACACGGCAGTCTACTGCACCGATACAGAACACTTTCCAGATCGCCTGGACGACAACGTGTTACACCTAGCTCGCAACGCCGACGTGCTGATTTACGACGCCAACTACACCAACGAAGAGTATTACGACTTCAAAACCCCGAAAGTCGGCTGGGGACACTCGACTTGGCAAGCAGGAGTAGAAATAGCCAAAGCTGCTGGAGTCAAAAAAATCGTGATGTTTCACCACGATCCGGGTCACGACGACAATTTTCTCGATCGTACAGAAGCAGAGGTGCAGGCAGCGTTCGCCAATAGCTGCTTAGCCCGCGAAGGCATGAGTATACCCGTGATTTAACCAAAAATAAATTCAGAATTATGAAACAGGAAAAACCCCGCAAACGTCGCAGAGTAGGCTTGCGGGGGCTTTACTCAACGTTGCTAGTGTTGATAATTATTTGCTGTACCTGCGGCGGATGGGTTGCAGCTCAGACTGCCTACTCTCGCACTCCCGCGCGACTTGCTCAGGTGTCTTCGATCGAGGATACTGGTACGGTCGATCGCATTCCCGAACGCTACCAACTCGGACAGCAACTGTACCTAGAAAACTGCGCTACCTGTCACATCGCTTTACCGCCGCAAGTCTTACCTACAGAAACTTGGCGCCGATTGCTGCAAGATTCCCAACACTACGGACAAACCATCAAACTGCTAGTAGACCCGCCCCGCCTGCTAGTGTGGAACTACCTGCAAACTTTTTCCCGTCCCCAAGCCAAAGACGAAGAACTCACCTACCGAGTCGCGAGTTCTCGCTATTTCAAAGCACTGCACCCCAAAGTCAAAATGTCGCAACCCGCAAATATCAGCAGTTGCGTTACTTGTCACCCCGGCGCATCTCAATACAATTTCCGCAAGCTTACCGCCGAGTGGGAAAACTCTCCGTAGCGAAGATTAAGTTTGTAATTATATCCGAGTGCGAGACGATCGCACTAACCAGAAAACGGCGATCGCATTCTGAACTAGAGACTTATCTCAAAGTGTGGGTGCGATCTTTCCATTCATTCTTACTGGGCATCGCACCTTACAACCCACATTCCGCAGATGTGTGTGGAATTTTTTTATCAGTTGTAAAAAGTTGGAGTCAAAAAGTTTTTCCGTTTA